>DATHBT010000284.1:0-18064 GCA_035295985.1 Pyrinomonadaceae bacterium
CAAGCCCCGCCCCTACAGTTTTGGCTTACAGCTTCAGGCTGACGAGCTGTGCCGAGACACTGCGCGTCAGCGGGTTCGCCGTAAAGCGCAGCAGCGCGGTCGCGCCGCCGAGCGGATCGGACGAGGACGAGGCGGAAGCCCCGCCGCCCGCAGGCGCGCCCGCGGCCTGAGCGCCGCCGCCCGCGCCGCGGTAGCCCGTGACGAGCACGTCGTAGGTGAACATCTCGGAGCGGGGCACGTTGAACCGCAGCGTGCGCGCGCCTGTCTTCTCGCCGGCCGAGAAGACCTCGTCCGGGCCGAGCCGGCGCGAGTAGTCGAAGAGCGCGGCCGTGGCGGGCGAGCGGCCGTTGCCGCCGTTGTCGGCGTTCGCCACCGTGATCGTGCCCGACGCCGAGTTAATCCCGACGACGCGGAACTCGACGTGCGGCACGTAGGCGTTCGCCGACTTGTTCGTCAGCGTCTGGTCGAACTGGAAGACGCCGGCCGCGTAGCTCACCGTGTTGTCAACCATCGCCCACTCGACGAGGCCCGTGATGTCTTCCAGCGTGCGGCGGCTGACCGTGATCGAGGCCGTGTTGCTGGGCAGGGTCTCGTAGAGTCCGATCACGCCGTCAACGAGCGAGCGCACGCGGTAGAAGTTTTGGCCTTCGGGCTGATTCGCGAGCGCGATGCCCGCCTGGTCGCCGCCCACCGCGGCGATCTGCTGCCAGCTCTGGCCGTCGGCCGAGCGGTCGATCTCGTAGCCGCGCTCGTTGCCGTGGCCCTGCCAGGAGAGTGTGAGCGCGCCGTCGAAGTCGATCTGCTTACCCGTGGCGTCCGCGAAGTCGCCCGCGAGGGGTTGGAGCGTGACGGGGGCCGCGCCCTTCGTCAGCACCGTGTTGATGGTGAATTCCGTCGGCCCGTTCGCGAAGCCGATGACGCGGTGCTTGTAAGTGCCGGGCTTCTTGATGACGTAGCTGACGTGCTCGGGGCCGCCGGGGCTGAGGGAGTCGTCCACCACGTCGCCGTCGGGGCCGACGAGCTCGTAGTCGAGGTCGGGCAGGTTATCGATGGGCGTGTTGATCAGGACGAGCCACTCGGTCGTGGCCTCGATGCGATAGACGGAGGAGTCAACCTCGAACGGGTACTCGGCGTAGGTCACGCCCTTCGCCGGCGGGAGGTAGCCGGTCTGGTCGTGCTGGACTCCGCCGTCGCCCGCGAGGACGGTGTCCCTGATGGGCGGCAGCGCCTCGCTCGTGAGCGCGCCTGGGCTGGACGGGCCGGGCTTGAAGTAGAACGGCATGCGCAGGGACTCGCCGCCGTCGCTGCGGTTGGCCGTCACGTACCACTGCATCTGGATCAGCTCGAAGACGACCTGCGTGCCGTTGGTCTTGGCTGCCATCACGTCGCGCAGCAGGTCGCCGTCGAAGTTGGCGTTGACGGTGAATGTGGCCTCGCCACCCGCCGGGAGGGTTACGCTCTGCTGGGAGAGCGAGACGCCGATGCCGGCCAGTTGCAGGTCGCGACTGTTGGCGACGCCGAGGTTGTAGGTGCCGCCCTGACCCGACAGATCGCGGATCGTAACGGTGACGGGCGTCGAAGAAGTGACGCGGCTGTTGGCTACGGGCACTTCGCCGTAGGAGTGGCTGCCGAGGATGCCGGGAGTCGTGATGCCGTCGCCCGTGACGCCCATCAAAGCCCTGGCGTTGATGGCCTCTTTCACGTCGATGAGGCCGCCGCCCTGCGAGATGACGCGGTCGGCCGTCAGGCCGTCGGCCTTTGGCACGCCGGCCTCGTTGCGCAGGTTGGTCGCCGTGTTGATCATCGCCGTGCGGATCATGTCGGGCGACCAATCCCAGTGCGCCTGCTTGATGAGCGCGGCTGCGCCGGCCGCATGCGGCGAGGCCATCGAGGTGCCGTCAATCGCGATGTAATAAGGGTTCGTGCCCGCGGCGGCCAGCGCGCCGAGCAGGCTCGCGGGCGGGACGGCCGCCATCACCTGCACGCCGGGCGCGGAGATGTCCGGCTTGACCTGGCCGAGGCCGCGCACCGGCCCCTTCGAGCTGAAGTCGCCCATCCCGCCGACGAAGGGGCCGCCGAAAGACGGGTTCATGCGCAGCGGCATCTCCGAGACCGTCCCGTTCGGCGGATCGACGTTGTTGTCGTCGTTCGACAGCATGGCGTCGATGAGCGTGTTGGCGTCCTCGGGCGAGATGTTGACCGAAGGGATCGAGCCCTTGACGGCCGTCGGGTTGGTCGTCGCGCTGATGAAGACGACGCCGACCGCGCCGGAGGCCGCCGCCATGTTGGAGACGTAGGCGAAGGTCGGGACGGTCTGCGGCTTGACGAGCGCGATGCGGCCGGCGACGGTCGCCGGCCAAGTCCCGGCCACGTTGTTGACGAGGACGTAACGCTGCGCCATAGAGTTGGCGGGCGGGGCCGGGGCGCCGGTCATGCCGTAGGCGCGCATGCGGCCGAAGCCAGCGGCGGCCGGCAGGCTCTTGGCGGGCGTGACCGCGCCGGTTCGCGTCAAGGGGACGGCCGAGGGCTGGAGCAGTTCGACCGAGAAAGTGTCCTTCGGGTGAGTTGACGCGCCGACCGAGATGACGTGCGTGCCGGCCGAGGGAGCGCCGACGGTGTTCTCGCCCGTCGGGTTGGTCGGCGTCGGCCGCCCGCTGTTGCCGGCGGAGGCGACGACGGTCGCGCCTGTGAGCGCGGCGTTGCTGGCGGCGACCGCGCTCGGGGTTTCGGGGCTGCCAGAGCCGCCGAGGCTCAGGTTGATGACGTGCGCGACCGGCTTCGGCTGACCCGTCGGCGAGAACTCATCGACTGAGTCTTCGAGCGCCATGATGGTGTTGCTCGAAAGACACCCGCCGACCGACACGACCTGATCCACGGTGGAGACGGCGTCGCTGCACACCTTGTAGGACATGAGGCGGGCCTGCGGGGCCATGCCGTGCAGCCGCTCGCCCTTCGGGCCGAGCGCGAGGTAGCCGGCGACGGTCGAGGCGACGTGCGTGCCGTGGCCGAAGCCGTCGTTGACGGCGAGGTCGGCGAGCGGCAGGTAGTAGATCACCTTCTGGTTGGTGTTGTTCGGCGTGTTGGGCGCGACCGCGAGGCGGGGCGGCGTCGGGTCGCCGCCGAACATCGGGTGCGTCCAGTCGATGCCGGTGTCGATGACGGAGACGATGACGCCCTGCCCCTCGAACCCTTCGCGCTGCTGGTCGAACTGCGTCAGTTCCTTGACCGCGCCGTAAACCTGCGTGGCGCGCGTGTACTCGACGCTCGTGTTCAGGTCGGGCCGGAGCACCTCGTCCGGGTGAACCTTCTTCACCTGCGGCATCGCCTCGATGGCCGCGAGCGCGGACGAGGGGACGTTCATCGCCAGGCCGTTATAGACGAGCGTGTAGCGGAGCGGGACGCGGGCGGCGACGCTGCCGTCGTAGTTGGGGACGGCGCGCGTGGTGACCGCGGCGGCGATGCCGTTGGCCTCAAGCTCGCGCACGAAGGCGTCCTGCGTGGCCCTCAGGTTGGCGCGGTAAGCCTGTAGCTGCTCGGTCGAGAGGGGCGCGCCGGACTGCCGCGCGCGGGCGGCGTAAACGGCCGCCGGCTCGTCCTTGAGTTCGACGATGACGGCGACCGTCGAGCCGGACGCGGAGACTATCCAGAGCGTCTGCAACACCACGCCGGCCAGCAGCGCGACGATGGCGAAGAATCTAAGTGTGCGAATCATGGTGTGGCCGTGCCTCCTGTACTTGGGTGCACCGCGGGCGTGGCCGGGCCTGACACTTCCGCCGGGGGGCGGGAGGACGGTCGGGCGCACGCGCCGGGGCGCGGGCTTATTCAGCTAAAATTTTGGCGAGCCGTCACTTGCCGACGGCCGATCCTTTTACGGCGGCTTGGGGCCTCTGGAGGGACACGTACAGTCTATTCGGCGCGGTTGAGAAATTCTTGAGGCTCAAAATTTTCTTTCTGGGCGAGACTTGAGGTCGGCTTTTCAAGGCGAAAATCGAGGCTTCCGGCGCGCCTATTTTATGGGCGACGCCGGGCAGGCGGGCGCGTACGCGGGACGCGATGGCCGGCGGCGATGGAGCGTGCTCCCGGCGGGGGTGCGGTTGTTCGTGCGGTGCGCTATGGGGTTTGTTCGTGAGGGCGCCATTGCGGCGCTGCGCTCTGCCAGAGCGCGAACCACGGCGCTGAGGGGTCGCCGCGGAAGCCGTTCCGCGCGGGCGGCGCGGTTTAGAGCAGGAGGTTGCGGCGAGAGCGGCGGCGGGCGGAGACGTCTGCCGGGCGCGCGATGCCGGCGGATAAGGCGCGCCCGTCCGGCGCGACACCGGCGACGGCAACGCCGCCCGAGGTCATGGAAACGGTCCTGACGCCTTCGCCCGCCCGCTCTCCCTGCGGCGGGACGTTCGCGGCCTTCTCCCTCACGTCGGTCGAATTTTCTTTCAAGAGCATTGTACGGCTTCCCCGGATGCGAAATCTTTCGGGCGACACCCCTCCCGCGCCCTTCGCACAACTGAGCGGTCGAATTCGTCCCTGTGTGATTTGGGAAAGTTTATCCGCCCGGCGAGGTCGAGTCTGTTCAGTTCCGTACCGCGTTCGGGCTTTCGGATTCACAGTCCCGGCCGTCGTGTCAGAACTTTCAGAACTAAGTTGTTCGCGCCCCCGCCCGCACGTGATAAATTAACCGGCGCGTCCTTTGCCGCGAGAGGGGCCGCGCGGGCGCGCGAGTTTGATGGCAACAAGAGTGAAGAGCGGCCGGGGGCCGCGCCCGACCAGGCCTTGGTTCCGCCGACGCCGCAAGCCGCTGCGGCCGAGGCGCGCGCGCGGCCTGCCCGGCTGGTGGGCGCGCCTGCGCTACCTCGTCTGGGCGTGGTGGGTCTGGGCCGCAGCCGCAGCCGCAGCCGTCTGGTTCGACCGCTCCCACACCGGCCTCGGTCTCGCCGCCTGGGGACTCATCGCCTACCTCTTCGCCCCGCGCGAGCGCTCCCCCACTTACGGACTCGAACACGACTTCCACATCGAGTCGGGGGAGTTCCTCTCCACCATCGCGGGCGCGACGGGCGCGCACTTCCTACCCGGCAACAGCTTCGACGTTTACAACAACGGCGACCGCTTCTACCCGGCGATGATCGAGGCCATCTCGCGGGCCGAAATCTCGATCACCATCGAGGCCTACATCTACTGGAAGGGCGACATCGGGGTGCTCTTCGCGCAGTCGCTCGCCGCCCGCGCGCGCTCCGGCGTCCACGTCAAAATCCTGCTCGACGCCGTCGGCTCGGCCTCCATCGGCGACGAGATTCTGAAGACCTTGCAGGACTCCGGCTGCGACGTGCAGTGGTACAACCCGATCCGCTGGTACAACATCGGCGCGCTCAACAACCGCACGCACCGCAAGTCACTCATCATCGACGGCGAGGTGGCCTTCACCGGCGGCGCAGGAATAGCCGACCACTGGATGGGCGACGCCGAGGGCCCGGACCACTGGCGCGACATACAGGTCTGCCTGCGCGGCCCGGCCGTCCAGCCACTTCAAACGGGATTCGCGCGCAACTGGTTGCAGACGACCGGCGAGCTGCTCTCCGGCTCGAACTTCTACCCCCCGCCCGCGCGCTTCGGCGACCTCGACGCGCAGTCGATCCTGAGTTCGCCGGAGACGGGATCGTCCACCGTGCGGATCATGTACTACCTCTCGATAGCCTGCGCGCGCAAATCGATCCTGATCGCGAACCCCTACTTCGTGCCCGACGACGTGGCGATAGAGATGCTGATCGAGGCCCGGCGGCGCGGCGCGGACGTGCGCGTCATGGTGACGGGCGAGCACAACGACTTGCGGATCGCGCGCTACAACAGCCGCCGCCTCTACGGCCGGCTGCTCGAAGCGGGCGTGGAGATTTACGAGTACAACCGCACGATGCTGCACCACAAGTACATGGTCTGCGACTCGGTCTGGGTGACGGTCGGCACGACCAACTTCGACAACCGCGCCTTCGCCCTCAACGAGGAGAGCAACGTCTGCCTCTACGACCGCGGCGTGGCCGCCGAGTTCGAGCGCATCTTCGCGGACGACCTGGCGGCTTGCGACCGCGTCACGCTCGACGCGTGGCGCGCCCGCCCGCTCTGGCAGAAGGCTTTCGAGGCGGCGGTCTCCGTGCTCAAGGATCAGGTGTGACCCGAAAACGGGTTCGCCTCAAAAGAGGAGCCCCGGATGAACTCAGGTAGAACGCGGATTTCAAAATTATTCTGATCCGCGTTTGATCCGCGTCCTCCCGCGGCAAAGTCCCCTCCCTGTGCTCTGCCGCCTTTTCGTGTTGACGTTGCCACGGCCGAGCGCGGCGCGCTAAAATCGCCGCGCTCCCCTCGCCTTTACGGAAGTGAAATCCCCCGCCTTCAAACTTCTGCTCCCCGCCCTCGCCCTGCTCGCCTGCGCGCAGCACGCCGCGCCGCGCCCGCAAACGTTTTCTGCCGCGAAAGCCGTCGCCGCCGCTCCGCGCCCGGACGCCGGGCCCGCGCGCGACCGGGGCTGGCTGCGCGTGCGCTCGGAGAACTTCCACGTCGTCGGCCACGCGCCCGAGGCGGAGCTGCGCGCGCTCGTCGCACGCCTCGAAGAGTTCCGCGCAGTCTTCCGGCACGTGCTCGGCGCGGGGCACTTCGACTCGCGCACGCCTACCGTCTTCGTCGTCTTCAGCGACCGTGAAGAGTACGCCCCCTTCAAGCCCCGCCGGGCGGACGGTCTTCCCGACGAGGCCGTGGCCGGCTACTTCCAGCCGAACCCGCAAGTCAACTACATCACTTTCGCCGCCGACGACCTGCGCGGCGACTCGCTGACCGCCGTCGCCTTCCACGAGTACGTCCACCTGCTCACGCGCGCCGGGCACGGCGGGCGCGTGCCGCTGTGGCTGGCCGAGGGCCTGTCGGAATACTACAACTCTTACACGCTCTCGGACGGCGGACGGCGCGTCCGCGTCGGTCGCGCGCCGAAGCGCCGGGCCGCGAACCTCCGCGAGGCTCGCGAGCTACTGCCGCTATCCGCCCTGCTCACGGTCGATCACGCGTCGCCCCAGTACGCCGAGCAGGAGAAGCGCGCCGCCTTCTACGCCCAGTCGTGGGCGCTCGTCCACTATATCCTCAGCGGGCCGCTCCGGCGCGGGCTGGCCGGATACGTCGAGATGGTCGCGGCGGGCGAGCCGCCCGTCGAGAGCTTCGAGCGCGCGTTCGCGACTAACGCCGCGGCGACCGAAGTGTCTCTTCGCGCTTACGTCCGCGCCGGCCGCTACCGCGAGCGTTCAGAGGCGCTGGGCGCACGCCCGTCCTTCAACCCCGCGTCAACGGTCGAGCCGCTCGGACAGGCGGACGTATGCGCCACGCTCGGCGACCTGCTCATGCGCTCCGGCCGTAACGAGGAGGCGGAGGCGCAACTGCGCGCCGCCCTCGCCGCCGAACCCGAACACGCTGCGGCGCGCCTCGCCCTCGGCATCCTCACCCTGCGCGACAACCGCCTCGAAGAGGCGCGCGAACACCTCACGCGCGCCGTCGCGGCCGACCCCCGCGGCCACCTCGCGCGCTACCACCTCGCCGAGCTGCTGCTGCGCTCCGACGCCGAGGCCGACTTCACCGTCGCCGGCTTCAACGAAAAGACCCGCCGCGTCCGCGACGAGCTGAAGCGCGCCATCGAACTCGCGCCCGGCTTCCCCGACGCCTACGCACTGCTCGCCGAGGTCGAGATCGAGCGCGGCCCCGACCTCGAAGCCGCAGCCGCGCTCATCCGGCAGGGCCAGCGACTCGCCCCCGCCCGCCGCGAGTTCGCCCTCCTCGCCGCGCGCGCGCAGCTCCGCAACGGCGAGTTCGCCGCCGCGCGCGCCGCCCTCAACGCGCTCCTCTCCGAGCGCACACTCCCGCCCGGCCTCAGCTTCGAGGCGCGCGCGGTTCTCGACACGCTCTCCGTCCGGGAGGAGGAAGCCGCCGCGGCGCGCGCCGCCGGCACGCTCCCCGCCCCGCCCCCGCTGCTGCAGCCGTGCGACGTGCCGGAGCCTGGGCCGCAACGCAAGCCCCTGCGCTTCGCGGGCGAGCAAGTCTGCGGCCGTCTCGTGCGGATCGACTGTGAGGACACATCCGGCGGCGTCGTCCTCACGGTCAGCGCCGGCGAGCGCACGCTGCGACTGCGCAGCGACGCGCTCAACCGCATCCGCTTCGTCACCTACACGCAGTCCGTAACGGGGCGCGTCGAGTGCGGCCCGCGCGCCGAGACAGTCCTCGTCACCTACCGGCCCGCGAGCGGACACGACGCCACGCCCGCCGACGGCGTCGTCACAGCCGTCGAATTCCTTCCCGACGGCTGGAACCGCTGAGGTCAAGTCGCGGGACGAGGTGACATTCGCACTGTGATAGTTGGATAACAGTTCGACGAAGTGAAGCCCCGAAGGGGCGAGATGTAATGGACTGGGGCGAGTGAATGCGCGTGAGCGCCGCCCCTGGGAAACAGGTTTTAGAAGAGCGAAGCCCCGGAGGGGCGGAATAAATTCTTCACAAGATTTACTCCGCCCCTCCGGGGCTTCGCTGTTTTTTTACCGGTGGTGATCTTGGGCCTGCGCCCCAAGCTATTTCATTGCGCCCCCGCGGGGCTTCTCACGACTCGCGCGTTGGGCTTTCTTAACCCTTACCGGGTCGGTCGCGCGCTCAAGACGTGTGAGGCGGACGAAGGCATCGCGTGCGTCCAGTCCGCACATCTCTTCGGTCGGCCGTAGGCTCACGCAGAAGGAGGGACGCTCGGGCAGCCCGAAGAGGCGGCAGCGGTTGTCCTCGGTCAACTGTATGCAGCGCACGCCGGCAGGCTTGCCCGACGGCATCCCCGGAATCGGCGACGTGATCGACGGCGCGACGCAGCACGCGCCGCAACCCACACGGCACTCCGGTAAACGGCCTTCCATTCCTAACAATATCCGACTCACTTTTTCACGAACCAGCCGACCGCCTCGCGCGCTATCTCCTCCGGCACCGTGTGCGGCCCGTCGAACTCGTGGTAGCGCACGACGTAGCCGGCCTCGCGCGCCTGCCCCACGATCCGGCGGCTGCAACGTTCAATTGGGAGCACGCGGTCGCGCGTGCCGTGCGAGACGAAGAGGATGGGCCTGCCGCCCTGCGGATCGGCGCGCGCCACGAAGCCGGGCGAGAAGGCCAGCACGTGCGTGAAGAGGTCTCCGTTCGTCAGCCCCAGGCCCAGCGCGTAGGACGCGCCGTCGGAGAAGCCGCCGACGGCGACGCGCCCCGCGTCCACCGTGTAGCGCGCGAAGACTTGTCCGAGCAGACGGTCTATCGCCAGCGCGTCCGGGCCGAAGCCGCCGCGGATCGCGTCCCAAGTCCCGGCCGCCGACTGCGGCGCGACGACGATCAGGTTCGACTCGTCCGCGAACCGCTGCAAGAGCGTCAGCCCGTGCTCGGCCGCCCCGCCCGCGCCGTGCAGCATCAGGGCGAGCGGCGCAGGTGCGTCATGCCTGTACCCCTTAGGGACGTAGAGCAGCGCGTCGCGAGCGCCCTCGGCCGGCAGCGCCTGCGGCCCCTTCGGCGCGTCCTCGGCGGCGACGGACGGGCGCGCGCGCAGCCGCCCCCTGCGCGCGGACTTCTCATCGCCGGCGGCCTGCCCCTGCGTCATCGCCCCCTCCTTGCCCGCTCGCCGGCCGCGGCACGCGACAGTCGCCGGCGCGGCGAACGCCCAGGCGGCGAGTCTGAGGAAACTCCTGCGCGCGAGACTGTTGACGCCGCCCGCGCTTCTGCCACCGCCGCCCCCGGTTCGATTCATACCCGTTCGAGTCTTACGTGATGACCGTCGGCTCGCTGACGCCGAAGCGTTCACGCAGAGCGAGCATTTCGCGCACGCCGACGACGAGCGGCGCGAGCGCCTCCTCGATGTCGCTTTGGCCTCCGTCGTCCCGGAAACGCTCGACGTAGATGCGTAGCGTCGCGCCCTCCGTGCCCGTGCCCGACAGGCGCAGCACCGCGCGCGAGCCGTCTTCGAGAAAGATTCTGATGCCCTGCCTGCTCGCTACGCTCCCGTCAACGGGATCGGTGTAGCCGAACTCGTCAGTGCCGGCGATTCTCGATCCACCGAGTTCCGTCCCCGTGAGTTCCGGCAGCCGCGCGCGCAACTCTTCGATCATTTCGGCGGCGGCTGCGGCGTCCAGCCCCTCGTAGTCGTGGCGCTGGTAATAGCTGCGGCCGAAGCGCCGCCAGTGCTCGCGGACGATCTCTTCGACTGACTTGCGGCGAGCGGCTAGGATGGAGAGCCACGCGAGCACCGCCCACAGCCCGTCCTTCTCGCGCACGTGATCCGATCCCGTGCCGAAGCTCTCCTCGCCGCAGACGGTGATGAGGCCGGCGTCGAGTAGGTTCCCGAAAAACTTCCATCCCGTCGGCGTCTCGTAGGCGGGGACGCCGAGCGCGGCGGCGACGCGGTCAACGGCCGTGCTCGTCGGCATCGAGCGGGCCACGCCTTTGAGGCCGCCCCTGTAGCCGGGGATGCACTCGCTCGCGTGCTCCGCGATGCAGGCGAGCGAGTCGCCGGGCGTGACGAAGAAGTCGCGGCCGAGGATCAGGTTGCGGTCGCCGTCGCCGTCGCAGGCCGCGCCGAGGTCGGGCGCGTCCGCACCCGTCATCGCGCGGACGAGTTCGGCTGCGTGGACGAGGTTCGGGTCGGGGTGGTGGCCCCCGAAATCTTCGAGCGGCGTGCCGTTGATGACCGTGCCCGCGGGAGCGCCGAGCCGCTCTTCGAGGATGCGGCGCGCGTAGGGGCCTGTCGCGGCGCTCATCGCGTCGAAGACCATGCGGAAGCCGCCGGCGAAGAGCGCGCGAAGCGCGTCGAAGTCGAAGAGGTCGGCCATCACCGCCTCGTAGTCGGCCACCGGATCGATCACTTCGATCCCCGTGCGGCCGAGCCGGTGCGTGGCTTCGTGTTCGAGGTCGATGTCGGGATGATCGATTGTGCGGTACTCGCGGATGGTCTGCGTGCCGGCGTAGATGCGCTCGGTGACGGACTCGGGCGCGGGGCCGCCGTTGCGTATGTTGTACTTGATGCCGAAGTCGGCTTCGGGGCCGCCGGGGTTGTGGCTCGCGGAGAGGACGAGTCCGCCGAGCGCGCCGCGGCGGCGGATGACGGCTGAGACGGCGGGCGTGGAGAGCAGCCCGCCGCGGCCGACGAGCACGCGCCCCCAGCCGTTGGCCGCGGCCATGCGCAGGATCACCTGCGACGCTTCGCGGTTGTGGTAGCGGCCGTCGCCCCCGACGACGAGCGTCGAGCCGGCGAAGTCGCCGCCCGCGTCCTGCCGGACGGCGTCGAAGACAGACTGCACGAAGTTCTCAAGGTAGTTGGGCCACATGAAGACCCGCGTCCTCTTGCGCAAGCCCGACGTGCCCGGCCGCTGCCCCTCGAACGGCTCGGTCTGAACCGTCCTCACGCTCAACTCGCTCTTCGCCTCGCCCATCGCAAACACACCTGCCCCTTTCAAGTGTCGTCCCGCCTTAAGTTTTACGAGTTCCGTTGCGGCCTATTCTCTCACCAAAACCGGCGCGCGGCCAAAGGGCGCGCTTCGCCGCGGCGCGGCCTTCGGCTACAATCCGGGCATGAGCGACGAACAAGGGCTTGAGCAGGCGACGTTAGCGGGCGGCTGCTTCTGGTGCGTGGAGGCGGTGTTCGACGAGCTGCGCGGCGTCGAGCGCGTCGAGTCGGGCTATGCGGGCGGGCGGGTTCCCGATCCGAGTTACGAGCAGGTCTGCACGGGCACGACGGGTCACGCCGAAGCGGTTCGCGTCACGTACGATCCTGGCATCGTTTCGTATCGCGATCTGCTCGGCGTCTTCTTCTCGACCCACGACCCGACGCAGCTCAACCGGCAAGGCGCGGACGTGGGCACGCAGTACCGCTCCGCGGTCTTTTACGACTCGCCTGAGCAGCGCGAGACGGCGCAGCAGGTGATCGCGGAACTCGAAGCACAGCGGGTCTGGGACGCGCCCGTCGTCACGACGCTCGAACCGCTGACCGAGTTCTACCCGGCCGAGGACTATCACCGCGACTATTTTCGGCGTAACCCCAACCAGGGCTACTGCCGCGCGGTCATCGCGCCGAAGGTGGCGAAGTTCCGCAAGCAGTTCCTCGACCGGCTGAAGAAGTAGCCGCTAACGGAGACAGGTGATGATCGAAGAGGCGGACGTGAAGAAGTGCGCGCACGGCGTGTGCAACTGCCCGGCGGGCGAGGGAGAGGAGTATTGCGGCCCGTACTGCGAGGAGGCGAAGACCAGAACCGAGATGGTTCAGCTCTGCGACTGCGGCCACCCGACCTGCCTGGGCTAAACACTTGTCCGTTGTTCGTGGTCAGTTGTCCTTTGGTCGCGCTGCGCCGGCTTTCGCGTCACGTCGCAGGCGGCAGGCTTATGAAGCTCAAACAACTGACTGCGGACAACTGACCACGGACAAGTTTTCATTCACCATCCCGCGTTCATCGTTTCGCTCAATCCATGTCGAGCGGGTTGCGGTATGGCTTGTCCTTATCCTTGTCGGCGCGCTTCATGGCCTCGCGGAACTTCTCTTCCAGCAGCCGCTCGCGATCCTTCATCGAGCCAAGCTCCTGCGAGAAGATCGACTCGCGCACCTGCTTCTGCCGCTCTAGGTCCTTCGCCATCTCCTCGAAGGAGGCGACGGGCTTCGACTTCTCCTCGTGAGAGATGAGCGCGCCGGTCTGCGCGTCCACCGTGAGCGTGGCCTCGCAGCAGGGGCAGATGAGTGTGAAGCGTCCCCGTTCTTCCATCGCACACCCTCCGTCGCCGAAAAGTCTGTTTGCCGGGCGCGGCCAGTATAACACCCCGCCACACTTCCGCGCGCCGCGCTGAACAGGCACGGGTTCAAGCTCGGCAGCTTCCGCAAAAACTGAAGGCAGGCGCGCGAGCGGCACGCCTGCCTTCAGCCCCAACAAGCGACTCCCGAAGCGTCAGGGCGTGACGGCGTTCTTGACGGCCTTGCCCGCCTTCTTCGCGCCGGAGACGGCCTTCTTCGCGCCCGACTTGGCCTTGTCGCCCGCGTCCTCCGCCTTGTCCGCGGCCTCGCGCGCGCCCTTCGCCGCCGCGTCGCCTGCGTCCTCCGCCTTGTCTCCAATCTCGCCCGCCACGTCCTCCGTGGCCTCCGCGATGAAGCCCGCCGCGCTGACGATCTGATCGGCCGTCGCCGTCAACGCCTCGCCCACGCGCGACTCCGGCAGGTCGCGAATCTCGCCCGTGCGCGCGAACACGCGCGCGTTGCGCCGGCCGTCGCGAGTCGTGACGACGACCTTCTCGACGGGGCCACCCGCGAAGGTGCGCGTCTCGACCCGCGTGCCGCCTTCCTCGGAGACTGTGACGGTCGAGTCGTCCGGCGCGGCTGCCGTCTGGCCCGGCGCGAGCGTACCGCCCTGCGCGTTGGCGTTCGCCGCGTTACTGTTCGCCGCGTTCGTGTTGTTCGTGTTCGCGCCGCCCCCGCACGACGCCGCCAGTAGCGCGGCGAGCGCGCAGAGACCGAGACCCGTTCTCTTACTCACTTTTGATTCCTCCTGGGACGCAGATTAACCCTTTTGCGTCCGCAGACGGAAGCGCAGCCGGTGCCTCGGCGCGGCCGGCGGCGGGCGCGTTTCAGCCGCGCAGCCGCTCGATCTTTTCGAGCAGGTAGGACGAGAAATGGCGTCCGTACCTTTCCTGCAAGTCGGGCCTGCGCCAATCCTGGCCCGTGATCGTGCCGCGGCACGCGGGCGCGCCGCAGCGGCACTCCATCCGGTAGCCGTCGTCGTCGGTCGTCGCCCAGTCGTGCGTCAGCTCCTCGCCCGCCGCGATGTCGCGCAGGGCGACGAAGGTTATCTCGCCTCGCACGCCGATGTTCGGCTCGCACGAATGGTTGCTGTAGATCATCGAGCCTTCGCGCTCCGACTCTTCGACGGGGCCGATGAACAGGTCTTCGGCGATCTGTATCTCGGCCGGCCCGAGCCGCGGGGCCAACTCTTCGAGACGCAGGCCATCAAAGACGTGGCCGCCCTTCACGCAGACCACCTCGCCGCGCGCTACGGGCGCGACGGCGAACAGCCCGCGCCCGTGGATCGGACTCGGCGCGACCTTCGCCTTCGGCGAGATGTAAGACAGCCTTTCCAAGTTTCAGCCCCCGGCCTGACAGGTTCAACGCCCCGCCGCTCAGACGTTGCCGATCTCGCCCGACTGGAAGCGCGCTTCGACCGCGTCGCCCATCCTAAGGCCGTGTATGACTGTCAGCTCCGGGTAGGTCTCGTGGACGTGCTCGGCCGTCGTCAGCTCAAGCCGGCGCTCGGCGTCGAGGATGTCGATCTCCTCTCCCTCGATCTCGACGAACCAGCCGAAGGGCAGCTCGTCTAAGACGACCTCGGCCTCGCCGAACTGATACGTCGCGCGCCGCTTCTCGTAAACGAGCGCGGCGCGGTAGCCGAGGGCTTCGAGGAGCGCCGAGGCGGCGCCGGCGTCCGCAACCTCGGTCTCGATCTCGTGCCGGCGCTTGACCGCCTCCGGCTCCGAGCCGGGCCGCTCCTTGTACGTCAGCAACGCGCGCCGCCCGGCCTCCTGCCGCAGGCGCAGCGCGCAGAGGCTCGTGTCGAGGCCGTTCCCCGCGTAGAGCGTGTTCACCTCGAAGACCTCGCCCTCGTCGCGCGCGCCCAGCTCGCGCAGCACTCCGCGCAGCCGCGCCGCCTCGCCCTCCGTCACGCGGTACTTCTTCTCGATCTCGGTTGCCATATTGAAGCTGTTAGCGATTAGCTATTAGCGATTAGCCAGAAGTTGTTTTGAGTTGAAGTCTGGGCGCGAGTGTAACGCCCCTTCAACTTTAGCGGAAGTCGAAAAGCTAACCGCTAACCGCTAACGGCTTCTTTCACGCTCGCCGCACCCAGCGCAGCACTTCCGGGATGCTCGCGCTCTTGCCGTACATGAGCATCCCCGTGCGGTAGATGCGCGCGGCCACCCAGGTGAGGCCGACGGTCGTGGCGACGCCGATCGCGAGCGAGAGGGCGATCTGCCAGAAGGGCGGCGTGTCGGTGACGATCCGCACGAGCATCGTCACCGGCGAGAGGAAGGGCGCGATGGAGATCCAGAACGCGAGCGTCGAGCCGGGGCTGCGGATGACGGGGAAGATCAGATAGACGCTCATGACGGACAGGAGGATGACCGGCATCGCCGCCTGCCCGGCCTCCTTCTCGCTCGTCACCATCGAGCCGACGAGCACGAAGATCGTCGCGTACATCAGGAATCCCACGAGGAAGAAGAGCAGCGAGTAAACGACGAACGAGAGCGGGACGGAAGGCAGCGCGAAGTCAAAGCCGCTCGCCGCAGCCGCCGCCACGCCGTAGCCAGCGAGCGCGGCGAAGGCCACCCCCCAGATCGCGATCTGCGTGACGCCTACGAGCGAGACGCCGATCAGTTTCCCCATCATCAACTGGAAGGCGTTGACCGACGAGAACAGGACTTCCGAGATGCGCGTCGTCTTCTCCTCGACGACGGCCTGGAGGATGACCTGGCCGTAGAGCAGCAGCGCGGCGTAGATGAAGATGCCGATCCCCATCGCCAGCCCGAAGCTCCCGCCCGTGTCGCGCTCGACGCCCGACTTCCTGACCTTCGCCGCCTCGATCTCGACCTCCCGCGACAACTGCCGGACGCGCTCGCGGTCGATGTTTGCGTCCCTCATCCGCTGTTCGACGACGGCGCGGCTGACGCCGTCCTCGATCTGCTCGCGCGTGAGGATGTCGCTCGTGTTGCGGCTGTAGAACTCGGCCCGGTTCGACTCCAGGATGTCGGGCGGGAGCACAAGGTAGCCGTCCAGCTCCCCTTTCAGCACGCGCGCGTTCAGCTCGCGGGCGATCTCATCGCGCGGGCGGCCCGCCGCGCTCACCTGCTCGATCTCGTAGCGCGTGCCGAGAGCGCGCGTGACCTCGCGCATCTGCTCTTCGCGCTGCTCTGGCGTCACGCCGCGCATGGGTATCGCGCCCGCTTTCGCACGCCCGTCGTCGCCCGTGTCGCGCCGCCGCGGTGCGAGGAGCGATTCGCGCACGGGTTCGTAAAGTCGCCCCGTCTCGTCGAGGACGGCGAGCCGCGTCGCGCCGCCGGTCTTGATCGAGAAGAGGAGGCCGGGCAGCACGCCGGAGAGGACGATGAGAAGGGGCATCAGCACCGTCGTGACGACGAACGCCTTCGTCCGCACGCGGCTCACGTACTCGCGCCTGATGATGACCAGCAGCTTTTTCACTACCCATCCCCCCCTGCGCCGGACGCGCCACCCGCACCGGCGGCCGGCGCGGCGTCCCCGCCGACTTGTTGCAGGAAGATGTCGTGCAGGCTCGGCTCGATCATCTCGAAGCGCATGACGTTCGCGCCGCGCGCGACGAGGCGGCGCAGCAGCTCCTGCGCGTCAGCGCCTTCGCCGAGCAGCACCTCGTCGTGGTCGCCGAGCCGTTTGACGCCCGCGACTATCGCGGGATCGTCGAGCGCGCCGTCCGCGCCCTCCGCGCGCAGGGCGACGGCGCGGCGGCCGAAGCCGCGCTTGACCTCGCGCAAGCTGCCTTCGAGGATTTTCCGCGACCTGTTGATGAGGCAGATGTCGTCGCACAGACGCTCGGCCTGCTCCATCTGGTGCGTGGAGAAGATGATCGTGCGCCCCTCCGACTTGAGTTCTTCGAGCACCGTGATCATCGCCTCGCGGCTGACGGGGTCGAGGCCGGAGAAGACCTCATCGAGGATGAGCAGATCGGGGTCGTGCATCACGGTGGCGACGAACTGAACCTTCTGCTGCATCCCCTTCGACAGCTCGTCAGTCTTCTTCGCTTTCCACTCCGAAAGATTGAGGCGCGCGAGCCAGCGGTCGGCCGCCGCGTCGGCGGCGCGCGCCGTCATCCCCTTGAGCTGCGCGAAGTAGCGTAGCTGATCGCCGACGCGCATCTTCTTGTAGAGGCCGCGCTCTTCGGGGAGATAGCCGAGCCTGTCCATCAGCTCCACGCCCATCGGCCGGCCGAACAGCTCGATGGTTCCAGCATCGGGCGCGATGATGTTGACGATCATGCGGATCGTCGTCGTCTTCCCCGCCCCGTTCGGGCCGAGCAGCCCGTACACGCGGCCCCGTCGAACTGTCAGGGAGAGATCGGAGACGGCCGCGAACTCGCCGAAGCTCTTCGAGACGTTCTCCAGCCGCAGCGCGGGCGTCGTGTTCTCGCTCAAATCGGTTTCAGCTCCTCTTCCGGCGCGGCAGGGGAGGCAGCGCCGCCGACCGGCGCGGTCAGGCCGGTTCGGGGCGGTAATACGGGCGCGGCGGGGCGGAAGTTTAGGAAAGGGATGAGGGATGAGGGATGAAGGCGTGGCTACTCAACTTGAGTGATCTCTTTTCATCCCTCATCCCTCATCCCTTTCGCGGCGGCAACCTTTTCGCCCCCGCACACCGTCACATGTTAAAATCGGTCAGCCCCGCAAGTCCGCGCCCCTTCGCAGCAGGTCACGCTATGCAATCTTCAGCCGCCTCCCACACGCGCGCGCTCCTTCTCGCGTCGCTCTTCGTTATATTCGCGCCCGCCGTGGCGGCCCGCCTGCAACAGCCGCAGCCGCAGCAGCCGCGCCCCGAAGAGTCGGACGAGGTGGTGCGCGTCACGACCGAGCTGGTGCAGACGGACGTGACCGTGATCGACCGCGACGGCAACTTCGTGGATGGCCTTAAGGCCGATCAGTTCGAGCTGAAGGTGGACGGCAAGCCGCGCCCCGTCCTCTTCTTCGAGCGCGTGGCGGCCGGCACGCGCGACGAGACGGCCCAGCTCGCCGCGGCCCGCGGCGCGCGCGGGGCGGGCGGCGCGAGCGCCGCAGGGGCCGTGCCGCTCGACCGCGGCCGCGTCATCATCGTCTTCGTTGACGACATACACCTGTCGGCCCCGAACCTCATGCAGACGCGCAGGATGCTTTCGCGCTTCGTCGATGACGAGCTGAGGCAGAACGACCGGATGCTCATCGCCTCCGCGACCGGGCAGATCGGATTCCTGCAACAACTGACGGACGAGCGGGCCGTGCTGCGCGCGGGCGTCGT
>DATHBT010000285.1:0-2807 GCA_035295985.1 Pyrinomonadaceae bacterium
GCGTTGTCCCGCTGCCGACCACGTTTTTAATCGACCGGGAGGGGCGCATCCGCCAGACCATCATCGGCGAGCGCAAGCGCGCGCAGTTCGAGGCGGAAATCCTCCCGCTCCTCGAAGAGCGGGCCGCGCCCGCGCAGGCCGAAGGCGGCAAGTGAGTCCGCAGGAGTTTTAAGGACATGAGAAAGCTCTACACCCTCGCGCTCTTCGTCGTGCTCCCCGGCGCGACCGCAGCCGCGCAACAGCCGCCTCCCCCAACACAGCCGGCGACGCAGGCGCAGCCGCAGCAGCAGCCCGCGGCGACGCCGAACCCGCACGCCGGCCACGAGTACGCGCCGCTCGTGGAGCGCGAGCTTGATTACAAGGACTGGACGTTCAAGACCTACCCGGCGGGCGAACCTGTGAACCTGCGCGAGTGGGCGCGCGGCAAGCGGCTCGTGCTCGTCGCCTACTTCGCGCCGTGGTGCGGCAACTGGCGCATGGAGCGGCCCGTGCTCGCGCGCCTCCACGAGAAGTACAAAGCGCACGGCTTCGACGTGATCGCGGTGAGCAACTACGCCACGCCCGACGAGCTGAAGAACCACTTCGACCCGCGCCCCGCTACATACACGGTCGTCGTCGAGTCCGACGCGCGCGACGCGCGCGAGAAGACCGACCATTTCAAATACCGCCAGCGCACCGGCGACACGCGCAAGTGGGGCTCGCCCTACAACGTCTTCCTCGCGCCCGCGAAGCTCCGGGCCTCCGGCGACGTGCTCGCCGAGCGGGTGTGGGTCGTGGGCGGCGAGCTGATCGAGGCGGAGGTCGAACAGTTCATCCGCGAGCAACTGGGGTTGCCCAAAGAGGGCGAGACGAAGGCCGCGGCGAAGCCGTAAGGGCCGGCGGGAGTTCGGAACGAAAGGGGGGCCGCTGCCTGAGACGGGCAGCGGCCCCCTTCGTTATTTTCTTCGGATCGGAAAGCTCACTTCGTCACGTTGGACTTCTTGAACTTGCCTTGGCGGACTTCCGGGTCGTTGGGCCGGTACTCCCAGTGCCAGTGCTCGCCGCTGACGGTGCGGATGAAGCCGTGGGCGGGGGCGTTGCGCTTGAGCCAGTCGTAGTTGCGCGTGCCGTCGAAGCCCATGGTGTTGAGGTCGAAGGCCTGGCCGTCCTGGTGGTTGGAGAAGCCGGGGCGCGCGGCGCGGTTGCCGCCCTGCTGGAAGATGCGGAAGAGCGCCGCCTGCTTGGCGAAGGTGCGGAAGCCGCTCGTGACGGCGAGATCGACGTTGTTGGCGAGCGCCGCGTCCTTGAGCCTCATGTAGTGCGGCAGGCTGTCGAGCGTGATCTCCTTGAGCGCGCCGCCCGTGCCGACGATGCGGACGACCACGCGCGGGCCGATGTAGCGCCCCTGATCCCAGGCGGCGTTCGGCCCCTGCTGGTCGGCCCAGGCGGGCGAAGAGAAGTGCTGCGACCAGCCCGGCGTCAGATTCGCGCGCGAAGTCCAGCCGAGGTCGTCGGCCCGCTGCGGCGCGCCGTCGCCGCCGAGGCTCGCGCGGCAGACGCGGACGTAGCGGCCGTCGGGCGAAGTCTCCGTGACGCAGCAGAGCGTGCCGCGCGGGATCGACGCGCCCGTCGAGGCGAAGGCGGGCGCTCCGCCGCGCACCAGTGACTGCGGGTCGGTGACGGTGTAGTTGTCGCCGCCCGGCTCCAAGTCCCACGCGTCGGGGATGATGGCGACGATCTCGTTGATCATCCCGCCGGCGAAGTTCGAGGCCTTCGTCCAGCCGAAGGGCTGGGCCTGCGCGTCGCCCTCGGGCGCGGCCTGCACGTAGAGCGTGTCGCCGTCGGTGCGCGTCGCGCGGACGTTGACGCGCGTGAAGCGGGGGATGGTGACGGGATCGCCGACCGACTTGCCGGGCGGGATGTTGTCGCCCTGCTGGTAGCGGCGGCTCTGCGACAGATCGTTGTCCAGGCGGACGCGCGCGTCGTTGTCTTCGACGATGAAGACTTTGCCGATGTAGGTTCTGACGTTCATGTGTGAATCTCCGGGGTGGGGCACAGATGCGGAGGGCCGGGCGCTCTGTGGCGGGTTAAAGGGGGAACGCGCGGGGCGGGCGGTTTTCTCCGCGGTGCGCTCGTGTCGGTTCGCGTGAAGCGCGCAGAGGTTAGCCGCGACGCGGCGCGAAGTCAACGGCCGCGCGGCAGGTCTCCCCGAAGCGCCGCGCGCGTTAGCCAACCGCCGCCCCCGCTGCTAAGATGTGCGGCTTCGCGCGCGGCGCAAACTTACCCGCGCCCGAAGCCGCACACGAGATGAACCTCCGACTGCTCTACCACGGCCACTGCTTCGACGGCGTCGCCTCGGCCGCCGTCTTCACCAACTTCTACCGCGCGCGCGTGCGCCCCGGCTCGGAAGTCTCCTACCGCGGCCTGCTCCACCGCCCCGGCTCTCTCTTCGACGAGGAGATGTTCGACGGCGACGAGAACGCCATCGTCGATTTCAAGTACGCGCCCTCCGACAAACTGACCTGGTGGTTCGACCACCACCAGTCGGCCTTCCTCACGCCCGCCGACGAGGCGCACTTCCGCGCCGACCGGACGAACCGGAAGTTCTGGGACCCGGACAGCAAGTCCTGCACGGAGTTCATCGCGCGTGTCGCCCGCGAGCAGTTCGACTTCCACGAGGCGCGCCTCGAACCGCTGATCACCTGGGCGCACGTCATCGACGGCGCTTTCTACGAGTCGGCCGCGCAGTGCGTCGAGCTGCGCGAGCCGGCGCTGCAACTGATGCAGGTGATCGAGAACGTCCCCGACGAGGAGTTCATCGAGCAGAT
>DATHBT010000286.1:0-17407 GCA_035295985.1 Pyrinomonadaceae bacterium
GCGAGCAGGCTCGCGCAGGCGGCGAGCGAAACAAATCTCTTCAACATGATGCTGCCTCCAAATTCTTCTTCCGTGCCCGGCCCGCGGCCGGACGTTTCAGGACGGCGGCCACGCGCGGGCCGCGCTCGATGAGGGCTGCGCCGCGCCGGGGCCGCCCGCGCGGGCGGCGGCGCGCGGCGCTATAAAAACTTAAGGGGCCGGAGCATGCTGCGCCCGCGCCGCGCCGGGGCCGCGCAACGCCGCGCCGGGCCGCGCGCCCGTCGCCTGCCCCTCGGCTATGACGGCGACGCCGTTGACGAGGACGTGGCCGATGCCGACCGGGTACTGGTGCGGCTGCTCGAAGGTGGCGCGGTCGGCGACGGTCGCGGGATCGAAGACGACTATGTCGGCGGCGAATCCTTCGCGCAGCAGGCCGCGGTCGGCGAGGCGGAAGGTCTGCGCGGGCAGCGAGGTCATTTTGCGGATCGCGTCTTCGAGCGAGACTACCTTCAGCTCGCGCACGTAGCGGCCGAGCACGCGGGCGTTGTTGCCCGTCCCGCGCGGGTGCGGCACGCCCTCGCCCGCGCGGCGCACGCCGGCGTCGGAGGCGATCATCGTGAACGGCTCGCGCATGATCAGTTGCACGTCGCGCTCGTCCATCGAGTGATAGACCATCTGCGCCCCGCCGGCCGCGTACATGTCGAGAATCTGATCGATCTGTGAATCAACGTCCGACTTGCTGCGGACTTCCTTCGTGATCGCGGCGATGGACTTGCCGTTAAACGCAGGGTTCGCTTGGTGGCTGGCGACGATGGCGAAGGAGTAGTCCTTCACGCCGCGGCTCTTCAAGGCGTCCTTCATGCCGGCGACGATCCGCTTGCGCGTCTCCGCGTCACTCAGACGCTTCTTCCCCTCCTCGCGCCCGCCTTCGAGCGCCCAGGAGGGGAGCTGCGAGTCGAGCGACGTGGAGGAGGCCGCGTAGGCGTACTGATCGACCGTCACCTGGAGGCCGCGCTCGCGCGCGTCGCGCACCATCTGGATCGTCTCCGGGCTTTTGCCCCACAGCCGCTTGCTGCTGATCTTGAAGTGCGAGATTTCGACGGGAAGGCCGGCGCGCTCGCCGATCTCTATGCTCTCGCGGATCGCCTCGCGGACGTGCTCGCCCTCGTTGCGCATGTGCGTGGCGTAGAGTCCGCCGTGGCGCGCTGCGGCGCGGGCGAGGCCGACGACCTCCTCTGTCTTCGCGTAGGTGCCGGGAACGTAGATGAGGCCGGTCGAGAGTCCGACCGCGCCGTCCGCCATCGCGCGCTCGACGATCTCCTCCATCCGCCGCTGCTCCTCCGCGGTGGGCGCGCGGTTCTCTAGCTTCAGGACCTGCTGCCTGACCGTGCCGTGGCCGACGAGCGTGGCGAGGTTGACGGCGAGCGGCGTCTCGCGGATGCGCCCGAGGAATTCACCCACGTCGTTGGCCGACGATCCGCAGTTGCCGGAGACGAGCGTCGTCACGCCCATGCGCGTGAAGTTCTCGGCCTCGGGCTGGCGGTAGATGCCCTCGACGTGCGCGTGCACGTCGATGAAGCCGGGCGCGACCACCTGGTTGCGCGCGTCGAGAATCGCGCGCGCCTCGCCCGGCGAGACTCGGCCCACGCGCGCGATGCGGCCGTCTTTGATCGCCACGTCCGCGCGGAACCAGGGGTTGCCCGTGCCGTCCACGACGCGCCCATTCGTGATGACGAGATCGTAAGTCGGCTCGGCCGCCAGTTGGCTGAAGGGCGCGAACGCGGCTAGGCCCGCGGACAGCAGGGCTGCCGCGAGCACGGTCGTGAGTCTCGGACGGGCGATCATTTAAAGCGCGCTCAAGTAAGTCGTCGGCCGCGCCCGCCGCGCCCCGACTTCAGACGGGCGCGGCGGGCGCGGCGTGCGGGCCTCCGGCGGGCCGTGCGGCCGGCGCGCGGCTAGAAGTTGAACTTGGCCGCCCACTGCACCTTGCGCGAGGTGCTCGCGGTCGTGCCGAGTATCTGGCCGAACGATCCGCTGGTGAGCACTAGGTTCGCGTCCGGGACGGCGAACGACGGCGTGTTGGTCGCGTTCTGCACCTCCATGCGGAACTCCAGGTTGCGCGTCTCGTCGAAGCGGAAGCGCTTGCCCATCGTCAGATCGATGTTGAAGAACGAGGGGCCGGTGAAGAAGTTCCGGCCGACGTTGCTGAACTCGCCCGGCGCGGGCACGAAGAAGCGCGCCCGCTGCTCGGCCGTGAAGAAGACGTTACGCCCGTTTTCAAGGACGGTGCTCCCCATGTCGGGCGAGCAGCCGTTGCAGCTCGCCGGGGTCTGCACGACCTGCGAGAGCGTGTTCGAGCCTGCGAAGACCGTGAACGGGCGGCCCGAATAGATGCGGGCGATGCCGCCCAACTGGAAGCCGCCGAGCAGGAAGTCCGTGACCCCGCCCCAGTCCGAGCCCCAGCGCCGCCCGCGGCCCCACGGCAACTCGTAAAGCGCGTAGCCCTGCAGGGCGTGGCGGCGGTCGAAGTCGGAGCGCGCGTAGTTGAGATCGCGGTTGTTGATGTCGAAGGGCGTGTTGGCCGACGACTGGCCGGTCGCAGCGCGGTTGGCGACGGCGAAGGCCGGGTCGAACGAGCGCGTGTCCTCGCTCTTGGCGAGCGTGTAGCTGCCCTGGAAGCTGAGCCCCTGCGAGAAGCGGCGGCTGAGCTGGACTTCGAGCGCGTTGTAGCGCGAGCGGTCGTTGCTCTCGATGACGTTGACCGCGCCGGTGAACTGCGGGTAGGGCTGGAAGTAGAACGGGCCGATGCCGTTGCCCTGGTTCGCGATCAGGTTGCTGACGCCGGGCTGCGCGGCGAAGTTGCCCTGCACGCCCTGCGCGATCAGGAACGCCGCCTGCGCGACGGCGTTGCCGGCGACGAGGTTCGAGGTGGTCGTGCCGTTCGCGAGCGTGACGGGGCCGGCGAGCGTCTGGCGGCGGAGGAAGGCCGAGCCGGTCTCGCGCACGCCGCCGACGAGTTGGAGACGCGAGTCGCCGGCGAGCAGCGCGTTGATGCGCGCGCTGTTGCCGGTGTTCTGTAGCTCGAGGAAGTCGTTGAGGAAGCCGTTGCCGGTGATGTCAACCTGGTTGGCGTCGTAGCCGCCGAAGAGGTTGCGGCCCTGCCGGCCGATGTAGTTGACCTCCAGCACGGTCTTCCAGCCGATCTCGCGCTGGAAGCTGACCGAATACTGGTGCGTGCGCGGGTAAACCAGTTCGGGATCGACGACCGTCAGCGTGCCCGTCCCGAAGGCGGGCGGCGTGCGGAATTGCAGCGGCGTCACGTCGTTCGAGTTGAGCACGGGCAGGCCGTTTCTGAGCAGCCCGCCGTTCTGGCCGAACGTGTTGTTGGTGACGAGGCGCGTCAGCCCCGGCGCGCTCTGGAAGATGAACGACGAGAAGACGAAGGTGTTCGTGCGGTCGTAGGCCAGGCGGTAGTTGGCGCGGATCGAAGTCTTGCCCGTCTTGAACGGGTCCCACGCGAAGCCGGCCGTCGGCGCGAACTGCCTGTAGGAGTCGTCGTAGAGCTTGCCCTCGCCGAAGGTGAAGGCGTTCGTCGGCGGCTCGCCCGCCGCGAGGCGCCGTTCGGGCCGGAGCACGATGTTGTTCGGCGCGCGGGGGCTCAGGCGCACCTCCCAGCGCAGGCCGTAGTCGAGCGTGAAGTTGGGCCGCAGCTTCCAGGTGTCCTGCCCGTAGAAGTCGAACTCGGGGTAGCGCGCGTCGTAGGCGAAGCGCGTGCGCGGCGGGCCGAAGGTGGTGTCGTTGATGGCGACGAAGGCCTGGTTGATCGTGCCGACGCGGCCGAGCAGATCGTTGATCATGCTCTCAAGGCGCGAGCGGTCGGCCGAGTTGATCCCCGTCACGTTCGTGTTGTAGTTCGCCGGCACGGGGTTGATGCCGGTGCTGAAGAAGACGCGCTCGCGCGTGAGGCCCCCGGCGACCGAGCTGCGGTCGTCGATGTGCTTCTGGAACCGGAGGTTCGTGCCGAACTTGTAGGTGTGCGAGCCGCGCGCCCAGCTCAGGTTGTCAACGAACTGTAGGGTCTGCGCGGTGCGCGCGTTGTTGACCGGCTCTTCGAGGTTGAGCGGGTCGGTCGGCAGGTTCAGGATGTAGGGCGGGTTCTCCGTCGGATCGGGGTTGTCGAAGCTGAAGGTGAAGCGGTTGAAGCCGAAGACCGTCTCGTTGACGACCGTGGGGGTAATTGACCAGCGGTGGTTGACGGCGAGGTTGCGCGGCGTGCGGTAGGTGTCAACCCAGTTGGGCAGCCCCGGGAAGCGTTGCAGGCCGCCGTTGACGTTGTCGCCCAGGGTGTTCTGCGCGCCCTGCGCCCAGCGGACGTAGAGGGCGTGCCGGTCGTTGAAGTTGTGATCGACGCGGGCCGTAAAATCGTACTGCCGCTCGGTCTGCGGCGCGACGAAAGCGAAGCCCGCGGTGTTCAGGCCGTCGCCGATGTTGAAGTTGTTCGGCAGCGGCGTGAAGGACAGGATGCGCTGGACTTGTGGGTCGAGGCTCAGGCCCTGCGGGTTGTTGAGCACGTTGTAGGTGCCGACGGTCAGGCCCGGAAGCGGGTTCCCGGCCGCGTCCACCGAGGGGCCGGTCTGCGAGGCGTTGCGGTTGACGCCGCCCTGCACGTAGCGGAACAGCCCGTTGCGCGCCTGCTGCGTGTAAACCGTGCGGTTGACGAAGAAGGCCTGGCTCGTCCGCAGCAGTTGGATGTTCGAGAAGAAGAAGGTGCGATTCTTGCCGCTGTAAACGGCGTCGCCGCCCTCGCCGAAGCGCGGCAGATAGACGGGGCCGCCGATCGAGCCGCCGAAGATGTGCTGCACGAACTGCGGGCGGCCCACGCGGTTGATCTTGTTGACGTACTCGTTCGCGTGGAAGCGCGGCGTCTGGTAGAACTCGAAGGCCGTGCCGTGAAACTCGTTCGTGCCCGCGCGCGTCACCAGCGTGACCTGCGCGCCGCTGCTGCGGCCCAGCTCGGCCGTGAAGTTCGAGGTGACGACCTGGAACTCGGTCAGCGAGTCGGGGTTGGTGCGGATGGGCGTGAAGTTCGAGCCGCCGGCCGTCGTGTCGTTGATGTCTATGCCGTCCAAGGTGAAGTTGAAGGCGCGGTCGCGCGCGCCGTGGACGTGGACGCCGCCGCCCGTGTTCGAGCCGACCACGACGCCCGGCTGGAAGTTGATAAATTCGAGCGGATTCCTTCCGCGGTTGCCGATGATGGGCAGCGCGACGAGCGTGCCCTGCTCCACGGTGTTGCCGATGTTGCCCGACGTGCTCGTCTGCACCAGCTCGGCCACGGAGTCAACTGTGACCACCTCCTCGACGCCGCCCGGCTCGAGCCTCACGTCAACGGTCGCCGGCTGGTTGATGTTGACGTTGTTGCCCTGCGAGATGAACTTCTTGAAGCCTTGCCGCTCGACCGAGACCGTGTAGGTTCCGATCTGCACGGAGTCGAAGGTGTAGGCCCCGCTCTCCGAGGTCTCGGTGGTGAGCGTGACGCCCGTGCCCTCGCGCGTCAGCGTGACGGTCGCGCCGGCGACGGCCGCGCCCGAAGCGTCGAGCACGTTGCCCGTCACGCGCGAGGTCGTGCCCTGCGCGAGGGCGGGCGCAGGGGCCGCTAGGACTAGGAGCAGGCAGAGTGCTGCGAGGCGTGCAAGAAGGTGTGGGCTTTTCATACTCGTCTCCTGGGGGATATCAGTTTGTCCGCCTGACGGTGCGAACCGCCCGCGGACCCTACAGCCTTGCGCGGACGCGCGAGCGCGTGCGTCCGTGGACACACAACACCCTCGGTTCGAGCCGGACGTTTTACCTGTTGACGAAATAGCGAAGCGGACGCGACACGGGATAAGACTGCTTCGGGGGCCGCGCTTTGTTGAGCAGGCCCATTCTAGTTAAGACCGGGTCAATAATCAAAGCTAAAAGTTTTTATCTCCGCGATAAGCTGCCCTGATGAGGCCGGCTTAGGCGGATCGCCCGGGTAGAGCCGGCCCGTCGCCCCAAACTGCCGGCCGCACTGACTTCGTAGAAAGCAATTCATGTTCCCGCCGCCGGCCGTGTGAAATGGAGCGCGGGGGCGCGAAACTTGTCGCGGTGTTTACGAAATTTTGGATCGAACTTCCGTTTTTTTGGAGACCACCCCCGACCGGCCTCTTCGCGCGAGAAGCGCCGACCTTGACGACACCCGCGACGCCTGTTTATCTTGCGCCACCTTGACGACCCCTATTTCAGCGTCGGGCGCGGGCGGCGCGTTCCTCGTCTTCGACTTCGCCGACGCCGCGGGCCGTCCCCGCCGTCTCGCCTTCGCGCGCCCGCGGCGGGTGCTCGCCGCAAACACGGTTGCGGAAGTTCTCCCCGTGCTAGCCGAAGCGCGCCGAGCCGCCGAACTCGGCTGTTACGCCGCGGGCTACGTCGCGTATGAGGCCGCACCCGCCTTCGATCCCGCGCTCGTCGTGCGCGCGGACCCGGCCATGCCGCTCGCCTGGTTCGCCGTCTTCGACGAACCCCTCGGCGGCGATCAACTTAGCCGGCCGCGGGGCGACTTCAGCCTTTCCGAGTGGACTCCGACGGTCTCGCGCGCCGACTACGGACGAAACGTCGCCGCGGCCCGCGAGGCGATAGCGCGCGGCGACACGTACCAGATCAACTACACCTTCCGCCTGCGTTCACGCTTCGTGGGCGACTCGTTCGCGCTCTACGAGCGGCTGCTCGGCGCGCAGCGCGCCAGTTACTGCGCCTACCTCGACACGGGCTGCCACAAAATCCTCTCTGCCTCGCCCGAACTCTTCTTCCGCTTCGACGGGCGCGAGGTCGTGACGCGCCCGATGAAAGGCACGGCGCGCCGCGGCCTCTGGGCCGAGGACGACGACGCGCGCTCGCTCGCGCTCTCGACCTCTGAGAAGAACCGCGCGGAGAACGTGATGATCGTCGATCTGCTGCGGAACGACCTCGGCCGCGTCGCCGAGACCGGGTCGGTGCAGGTCTCCGACCTCTGCCGCGTCGAGCGATACCCGACCGTTTTCCAGTTAACCTCGACCGTCTCTGCGCGCGCCCCGCAGGGCACGCGACTCGAAGACATCTTCCGCGCGGCCTTCCCCTCCGGCTCCGTCACCGGCGCGCCGAAGGTCAGCACCACGCGCCTCATCGCCGCGCTCGAAGACTCGCCACGCAACATCTACTGCGGGGGCGTCGGCCTCATCGCGCCCGGCGGCGAGGCGGTCTTCAACGTCGCCATCCGCACCGTCCTCATCGACGCCGAAACGGGCGAGGCGGAGTACGGCGTGGGCGGCGGCATCACTTGGGACTCCGACGCGGGCGAAGAGTATGAAGAGGCTCTGACGAAAGCGTCCGTGCTCACCGAAGAGCGGGCCGATTTTTGTCTGCTCGAAACGATGCGGCTCGTAGGCGGCGAGTACGCGCGCCTCGAACGCCACGTCCGGCGCGTGCTCTCGTCCGCCCACTATTTCGACTACCCCGCCTCGGAAGATCGGCTGCTCCGCGCGCTCCGCGAACACGCCGACTTACACCCGCGCGACGCGCGACGCGCGAGGCTGCTGCTCCCCTCGGACGGCGACGCGCGAGTCGAGAGCGAACCGCTCGACGCGTGGCCCGCGGGGCCTGTCCGCGTCTCGCTCGCCCTCACGCCCGTTGCGCGCGCCGACCGCTTCCTCTACCACAAGACGACGAGGCGTGATGTTTACGAAGCGCGCCGGGCCGAGCAGCCCTCGGCCTTCGACGTGCTGCTCTGGAACGAGGATGGCGAGGTGACGGAGTTCACGCTTGGCAATGTCGTCGTCGAACTCGGGGGGACACTCTACACGCCCCCGCGAGAGTCGGGCCTGCTGGCCGGCACGATGCGCGCCGAAATGATCGAGCGCGGCGAGGTGGCGGAGCGCGTCATCACGGTGGCAGAGCTTGCCGGCGCGACGCGGCTCTGGCTCGTCAACAGCGTCCGCGGCCGCGTTGCCGTCAAGCTGGACTGACGCTGCGCGGGTAGAGACGCCGTCAAAAAACAGCGGGGCGATCCGTGCTGGATCGCCCCGCTGTTTTTTTAGGCGTGGTCAGTCTGTTTTACGCCGCCGGCCTGACCTCACGCACGATCAGTTCCCGCGCTGATCGTGCGGGACGAGGATCGTGGCCTCCGCAGTTGTGGTGTTGCCGGCAGCGTCGGAGACGGTCGCGACGACGCGGTAGAGCCGGCCGTCGCGGTCGTCGCCCGCGCGCCGCGCCTCGACGCCGAGCACGTCAGTCCACTGCGCCTGCGCGCCCGCGAGCGAGCGCGGCGCGACGGAGAGCTGCGCGCCGTATTCGTCCGTCACGACGTAGGTGACGCCCGCGAGGCCGGAGAGCGCGTCCGCGCCGACGCCGCTCAGGTTGACGCTGACCGTCTTCCCGTTCGCCGGCCAGATGACGGAAGGGTCGGCCGCGAGACTCAGGGTCGGCGCGGTCTTGTCGATCTTGACGACGAGGCTCTGCGCCGTCTCGACGTTGCCCGCGCGGTCGGCCGAGCGGAAGAGCACGGTCGTCGTGCCTTCGTCGCTGATCGTGAACGCCGCGTCGTATGGAATCCAGCTCTCGCCGCCGTCGGTCGAATACTCGGTCGAGGCGACGCCGGAGCAGTCGTCCGTGGCGGGGAGCGAGACCGAAACGTCCGTCCTGTGCCAGCCGCTCGCGTTCGGCGCGGGCGCGAGTACGGCCGCGGTCACGGGCGGGGTCGCTTCGACGCCGAGGTCGGCCGTCGTCACCTGCCCGGCCGCAACCTCCGCGACGCACGAGTAGAGCTTGTCCGATCCGAGTTCGGCGCTGACGAGGTAGCTGCCCGGCGTGAGATCGACGCCGCCGTAGAAGCCGCCGCCGTCGGTCGCGGTCGAGCGCGTCGCGCCCGAGTCAATGTTTTCAATCGTGACCGTAGCGGTGTCGAGAGCGGACGAGTCGCTGCGCAGGGCGAAGCCCTTCAGGTGGCCGGCCGTCGGGTGCGACTTCCACGGAAGCGTCGGGATCGTCGCCGGCTGACCGAAGACGGGCACGGGGTTCGCGACGGGGTCTTCGTAGCTCGTCGCGCCGTTGACCGACTTGCCGGTCGTCAGCCCGGAGGCGAACTCGGCGAAGGGGCGCGCGGGCGTCGTGCCCGGAGGGAACGCGAGCGGGTTGTTCGTGACCGCGACGTTCGAGGTCGCCATCGAGAAGTAGATGACGCCGAGATCAGTCTTGCCCTGCGTGGAGGGCGCGAGCAGCGCGCGGCGCGTCTGGCGGAGCGTCCCCTCGACGGAGTTGCTGAGCGCGCCGATCCCGATCATCGCGCCGCGGTTGTACTGGTGGTTCTTCGTCCACTCGTTCCACTGGTTGAACTGCGTCACCTGCGCCGCCGTGTGCTCGGCCTTGTAAACCATCGGGATGGCGATGTCGATGATCCCCTCCTCCGTCCACGCGCGCCAGTCCTGATAGACGCGCCAGCGGGCCTCGGCGTTGTTCCAACCGGCCTCTGTGGTCGGCCCACCGCCGAAGGCGATGAGCGCGGCTGAGACTTTCAAGCCGGGCTTGATGGCGAGCGATTCGAGATAGACGCGGCGGACGACGTTCGACACCTGATCGCGCCGCCACTGCGACCAGAGCGCGTCGCCCGTCGCGGGTGTTCCGCCCCTGCCGTGGCGCGCGTTGAAGCGATCCACGCTCGTCGGGTTGTAGCCGACGCTCGCCCCCGTGGTCGGCGTCTGCCCCGTGATGCTGATCTCCGGGTAGCGTATGCGGTCGAGGTGCAGGCCGTCGATGTCGTAGTTGGCGACGAGGTGCTTGATCACTTCGACCGTGTAGGCGGCCGCCGCGGGGTGGCCGAAGTCGATCCAGAAGTCGCTGCCGAAGCGGTGGCCCTGGTAGGTGATGGAGGCCGTCCCGTCGGGGATCAGGGTGCGCGTCAGCCAGTTGTCCGGCCCCGGCTCGATCCTGTTCAGCGCGGCGTTGAACCCTCCGTGGCGGTTGAAGACGTGGTTCTGGTCTTCGGGCGGGAAAAGGTTCGGCGCACGGCCCCAAACGGCCGACATGATGACGAAGGCGTGCACCTCGATGCCGTTTGCGTGCGCCTCATTGATCAAGTCTTGCAGCGGGTCGAAGCCGGCGGCGATGGGCACGCGGTCGCCTTTGGGTTCGAGCGAGTTCAAGTACCAGGAGTCGCCGCGCCGGCGCACCTGCGCGAAGATGGCGTTGGCCTTGGCGGCCTTCGCGTTGTTGACGACGGCGACGACGTCGTTGTGGTTGTTGAGCGCCGTGTTGAAGGTGTCAACCCAGAAGGCGCGGTACTCGGTGCGCTGCTCCTGCGCCGGCGCGGGCGCTGACGCGAAGAGGGCGAGGGCGAGACAGAAAACCAGGCGTGTGGCGTAAATTGGGTTCCGCATAGCAAGCTCCCTTTCAGGTCGGGCGGAAAAGAAAACCTGGGCGGGGGAAGTTATGCGACGCCCGCCGCGCGTCGTGGGGGAAGCGGGCGTCGCGGTACGTTGTAAGCCCTCGCGCGGGGGCGCAGGGCGGGGGCGCGAAGGGGGAAACTGGTGCGGCGGCTTCGGGGGTTTAGCGCCGCGGGGCCGCGGGTTCGTTCGCCTCGACGAAGAGCATGTTGAGCACTTCGGCCATGCGGTAGCCGGCGAGCGCGATGCGGCGCTCGGAAATCCGCCTCGCCTCCTCGACGTAGGCCGCCGATGGCGTGCCGCCCTCCTGGACTTTGGCGTAGGCGAACTCGCGCGCGATGCGGTTGCTCTCCTCCACCCAGCGCAGAGGCTCGGTGTCCTTGGCCTCCGGCATCGACTCATAGGGGTGTGCCTTCATCAGCTCGTCGGCCCAGGCGCGGATTTGCGCGCGGCCACGCTCGTCGAGCGGGCGGCGCGGGCCGTCGCCGCCGAAGCGGCCGGCCGCGGCGTCCCAGAAGAAGTGCAGGCTGCGGACGCGCTCGTCCGCGGGGTACGTGATCGCGAAGCCGTTGCCGCCCGCGTCGCCGTCAGGGTTCTTGGGCGAGTAGCGCGTCGCGGCGTGCAGGGGCTGGTGCACGTCGCCGACGAGGTGGTAGAGGAAGCCGAGCGCCTCGGCGTCTCGCCTGTCGTTCCGGCCCGCGCCGCGCAGGGTGTTGATGCACCAGTTGATGCGGTCGAGGACGTTCACAGGTTCGGGGCCGACGTTCGCGCGCACGGGGATGCCGTCGAAGACGGGCCGGTAGTTGATGTAGTGCCAGGGGTCGTACTCGTCGTTAAGCGAGTCGCCGCGAAAATCGTCCATCCAGACGGCGATGGTAACGGGGTCGTACGTCTTCTCGCAGGTCTGCGCCGTGTAGTAGCCGGCGCAGAGGTGGATCAGGGGCCGCCGGTTCGGCTGCGGGATGAGCAGACGGTCAACGCGCGCCTTCGCCGCGGGCGACAGCCGCAGGTACGCGATCTGTGCCGTCAGCATGTGGCCCGTGTCGTGCCACGCCAGCGCGCGCGCCGGCGCGAGCGAGAGTGAAGCAGCAGCAAACAGACAGATCAAAACTTTTTTCATGCCGTGACTCCGAAGGAATCAGAAAATATTTGTAGGGGCAGGGCTTGTCCCTGCCCGCAGCGTGCGTAAGCACGCTAAGCAACAGGCGCTTACTTTCAAGATCGGATTAACCTCATTCTCGCATTCGCGCTGTCACGCCCGGACGGGCAGGGACAAGCCCTGCCCCCGCAATTTCATCTCAACGGTAAATCAACACCTTCGCGCGCGAGCGTCGGAACTCGTCGAGCCGCTGCTGCCACGAGCGCGCGATCTCCTCGGCCGTCTCGCCGCGCTTGAGGCGTTCGAGCGTGTCGGCGTTCGCGAGCAGGCGCGCGTAGGAGTCAACCTTCCAGTCGTCCGGGTGGAGGCGTCTGAGCGCGACGGCGATCTCGATCCCGGTCATGACGGGTTTGAACTGCGCGCGATCTGTGATGAAGACGTTGACGCCGCGGCACTCCTGCCCCTGAAAGACCGACGCGCGGGGCGTGAAGCGGACGGGCACGAAGCGCACGCCCGCCAGGCCGCGGCCGTTCAAATGAGCCGCGAGCCGCTGGCCGTCGAGCCACGGCGCGCCGATCACCTCGAAGGGCGTGTCCGTGCCGCGCCCGACAGAGACGTTCGTCGTCTCAAGCAGCCCGACGCCGGGGTAGAGCGTCGCCTCCGTCAAACTCCGCATGTTCGGCGAGGGGTTGACCCACGCCTGCCCCGTCGCGTCGAACCACATCCCGCGCCGCCAACGCTCCATCTCGACGACGCGCAGGTCGCAGCCGATCTTCCTCTCCTCGTTGAAGAGGCGCGCAAGCTCGCCGACCGTCATGCCGTGGCGGACGGGGATCGTGTGGTAGCCCGTGAAGGTGAGCTTATCGGGGTCGGCCACCGGGCCTTCCACGTCGATCCCGTTGATCGGGTTCGGCCGGTCGAGGACGAAGACGGGCTTGCGGGCCTTCGCGGCCTCCTCCATCACGTAGCCGAGCGTGGAGATGTAGGTGTAGAAGCGCGTGCCGATGTCCTGTATGTCGAAGACGAGCGCGTCGAGTTCGCCCAGGCGCTCGGCGCTCGGCCTGCGCGTCTCGCCGTAGAGCGAGTAGACGGGGAGGCCCGTCTTCTCGTCCTTCGAGTCCGACACCTTCTCGTCGAGCTGACCGCGGATGCCGTGCTCCGGCGAGAAGAGCACGACCAGTTTCACGTTCGCCGACGCGGGCGCTTCGCGCAGCACGTCGACGGTCTGCCGGCCCCGACGGTCGCGGCCCGTGTGGTTCGTGACGAGGCCGACGCGCAGGCCCGCGAGCTGTTTGAAGTTGTCGCGCGCGAGCACGTCGATGCCGTTTAAGACTTCCGCGTCGGCGGGCGCGGGCTGTGCGGCGGAGGCGGTCGGGCCTGCCGCCTGCGCCGTCACGCGCGCGAGACTGACGAGAACTTCCGAGGCGAAGCGGGCCGACTCGGCGCGCGCACGCTCGGCTTCGGTTGCGACGACCGAGGAGGCAACCACCGAAGCGACGCGCCCGCGCAGCGCGCCAACGTCGCCCTTGCCTTCGGGGTGGACGCGGTTCGAGAGGAAGACGACGAACGTCTCCGCCGCCGGATCGATCCACACGGACGTGCCCGTGAACCCCGTGTGGCCGAACGAGCCGGGCGCGAACAGGTCGCCGCGGTTGGCCGAAAAGCTCGAAGCGATGTCCCAACCCAAACCGCGTGCCGCGCCGTCTTCCGCCACCGCGCGCGGCCGAGTCATCGCCGCGACGCCGAGCGGCGAGAGGATGCGCCGCCCGCCGTACTCGCCGCCGTTCAGGATCATCTGGCAGTAGATCGCCAGATCGTCCGCGGTCGAGAACAGCCCGGCGTGGCCGGCGACGCCCTCCATCCGAAAGGCGGTCGGGTCGTGTACCTCGCCGCGCAGCCAGCGGTCGGCCTCCGCGGCGTCGAGCGCGTCGGGACGCCCGCCGAGATAGTTAGCCTGGCCCCGTCTGCGCTCGGTCGGCGCGATGCGCGCGCGCAGGGCCGCGGCCGGGCGGAAAGACGTGTCGCGCATGCCCAGCGGCTCGAAGATGTTTCGGCGGGCGAACTCGTCGAGCGGCATCCCCGAAACGCGCCGGACGACCTCGCCGAGCGCGATGTAGCCGATGTCGCTATAGACGAAGCGCGCGCCCGGCGCGTGGCGCAGGCGTTCCGTGTGTAGGCGCTTGATCGCCTCGTCGGTCCCCGTCCACTGCTCGCGCAGGTCGAAGTCGGGCGCGTAGCCGGAGCGGTGCGTGAGCAGTTGTTCGATGGTGATCCGCTCCCTGCCCTCGTCCTTCAGCTCCGGGATGAAGCGCGAGACTGGATCGTTGAGCCGCACCTGCCCGCGCTCGACAAGGATCATCACGCTCGTCGCCGTCGCCACCACCTTCGTCAGGCTCGCCGCGTCGAAGACCGTGTCGGCCGTCATCGGCTCGCGCGCCGGCTCGACGGCCCGCGCGCCGTAAGCCTTGCGCCACACGACGCGCCCCTTGCGAGCCGCCAGCACGACCGCGCCCGGCGTCTCCTTGCGCTCAATTGCGTGTGCGACAACTTTATCGAGCTGCGCCAGCCGCTCGGCCGACATCCCGACCGCAGCGGGCGCTGCGACGGGCAGCGACGCGGCCGGCAGTCGGACGGCGAACGACAGCAACAGCACGCAGGCGACAACGGCGCGGCCCGACGCCACCAACGCACGATGAGTTGAAAGTTTTATGTTTCGGCTCACGACTCGATTGTGATCACACAGACGACGCATGTGATGATTGTAGGGGCGGGGCTTATCCCTGCCCGCAGCGGCGAAGCCGCTCATCCGGTTGCCGATCCTTCGGCCGCGGATGAGCGCGGCCGAAACGCGGATCGGAAACGGCTTTGAAATCTGCGTGCATCCGAGTTCACCCGCGGCGAAGTTCTAACGCGGCCTGCCCCGCGCTGTCGCGCCCGTCGGGCAGGGACAAGCCCCGCCCCTACAAATTTATTTCGTCGCTGCGCCGGCCTGCGCCTTCAGTTGGATTCCGGTGCCGCGCGCGTGGAGCTTGGGGAGCGAGATGGGCAGCCGGCCCGTCACGTCCACCTGGCCGAGCAGTGCGCGAGCGGCGGCGCGCTGCAACGACGGCATGTCGCCGTATGCCACGAGGTAGGTTTTCAGCTCCGGGAACGATTGCAGCAGGTACGGGTTGCCGAAGCTGATGCCGACGAGCGGCACCTTGCGGTCGATCAGATTTTCGAGCGCCCGCCGGCCCGGCTCAGGCAGCGCGCCGCTGTTCGCCTGCCCCGTCCGCACCCGGCCGTAGAGCGCGGCCACGACGAGATCGGCTTCCCGTGCGGCGTCGAGCGCCTTCTCGACCTCCTTCTCCGAAGAACGCTCGTCGAGCACGGCCATCGCGAACCTGCGGCCCCCGCGCGCTAGCGCGCCGGCGAACGGCTGCCCGATGAAGAGGCGATCCTCGCCGTTCGTCACCGCGAGGACGAAGACGCGCGCGTCCGGCTTGAGGCCGCTGATGGGCAGCAGCCGCGCCTCGTCGCGCACGAGCGTGACGGCGCGGTCGGCGATCTCCTGCGCGAGCCGCTGCGCGTCGGCGTTCGAGACGACGCGGTCGATCTCTTCGAGCGGCGCGACGCGCTGCCTCGTCAGGCCGAGGTCGTACTTAGCCGCCAGGACGCGGCGGGCCGACTCCTCGATCCTCTTCTCCGTCAGGCGGCCCTGCTGCACGGCCTCGCGCACGCCGCGCACGGTCGCGTCCGGATCGACGGGCTTCAGGAGCATGTCCGCGCCCGCGAGCAGCGAGCGCACGGCCGACTCGCCGGGCGTGAAGTAGATGGTCAGGCCGCTCATGTCGAGCGCGTCCGTCACGATCATGCCGTCGAAGCCGAGGTCGCGGCGAAGTATCCCGGTCAGAACCTGCGGCGAGAGCGTGCCCGGCAGCGTCGCGCCTTCGACTAAAACTTCGCTGTCGGCGTAGGAAGGGCGGTAGCCTTGCGGGCGCGGGAGCGGCTGGACTTTCGTCGCGTCGATCTGCGGCAGCCCGATGTGCGCGGACATCACCGCGCCGACGCCGGCCTCGATGGCCGCGCGGAACGGGACGAGTTCGACCGCGTCGAGCCGCGCGCGCGGCAGATCGATGACGGGCAGGCCGCGGTGCGAATCGACCGACGTGTCGCCGTGGCCCGGAAAGTGTTTGGCCGTGGCTACGACGCCGCCGCACTGCGCCCCGCGCACGAAGGCCGCGGCCATCTGCGCCACGAGCTGCGGGTCTTCGCCGTAGGAGCGGACGTTGATGACCGGGTTCGCCGCGTTGTTGTTCACGTCAACGACGGGCGCGAAGATTTGATGGACGCCCATCGCGCGCGCCTCGCGCGCCGTCACCTCGCCCTGCCGCCGCGCGAGTTCAGGGTCGCCCGTCGCGCCGACGGCCATGTTCCACGGAAAGTTGATCGTGTGATCGAAGCGCATCCCCGAACCTGCTTCGAGGTCGGCCGAGATAAGCAAAGGGTGGCGCGCGATCTGCTGCATCCGGTTGACGAGGTGGGCGGACTCATAGACCGGCCCGCGGAACAGGATGATGCCGCCCACCTTGTTCTCCTCGATCTGGCGGCGCAAAAACTTGAACTCCTCGCTCTCCTGCGACATGAAGGCGGCGTTGACGCCGATGGAGACGAGCTGCCCGATCTTCTCATCGAGCGTCATCCGCTTCAACTCCGCGTCGGCCCACCGCAGCGCCTCGCGCGAAGGCGTCCGCGCGTACGGCTTGTGCGCCGCGCCGCCTTTCCCTTGTACCTGTGAGACGCAGGGCGACGAAGTTTGCACGGGCGCGTTCGCCCGCGTCTGGGCCGCGACGACCGACGGCGACAGGCAGGCGGCGACGACCGCGAAAGCGGCGGCCCGCCGGAGACGTTTGTTCAGCGATGATCTCAGCATTTCAGAAAGCTCTCACCCGTAATGATAACTGTAGGGGCAGGTCTTGTCCCTGCCCGTTGAGCGCGATGGCGCGAATTGTCTTACTCAATTTTGGGAGCGTACTCACGCACGCCCGCGGGCCGCGGACTTGCCCCGCCCCTACAAATATTCTGCCTCAGTCGCCAGCCCCGGCGGGCGCGAGTTCGTCCTGCTGATTGACAGGCGCGGGCCGGAACGCGGGCGTTACCGCGAGCGCGACCAGGAAAGTGACCGCGCTGCCGATGAGCACATACCACGTCCACGCAATCGGCGTCTTCCACCAGACGTAGAGCATGACGGTCATGCTGGCGATCATGCCGACGAGGGCGGGCGGCTCGCCCGCGCGGCGCAGGAACGTGCCGACCAGAAAGACGCCGAGGACGGGGCCGTTAAAAAGCGACGCGACCGACAGGGCGTTGTCGAGCGCCGAGCGGGCCGAGCGCATGAACATCAGCGCGATGCAGATCTGCACGACGCCCCACGCCAGTGTCAGCCAGTGCGAGACGCGCAGGTAGTGCCGGTCGTCGCGCCGCACGCTCGGCGGCGCGAAGGGCTTGTAGAGATCGTTGACGGCCGTCGCCGCGATTGAGTTCAAAGAAGACGACAGAGCGGCGGCAAAGATGGCCGCGACGACGAGGCCCGACAACCCCGAAGGCAGGTGGCGCGTGATGAAGTCGGGGAAGACGCGGTCGCCGCCCGCGAACGGGAAGCTCGCGCTCGCGGCCTGCGCGAACGCCGGCTCGGAGAGGCAGCGCGCGGCAGAGTCGGGGCGAGCGCGGGCGCAGGCTTCGGCGAAGTTCGCGTAAGCCGGGTCGGCCTGCGGCTGGTAGAAGGCGAAGAGCAGCACGCCGATGAAGAGGAAGCCGACGAACTGCGCGAGCACCACCGCGCCGCTCGACAGGAGGGCCGCCGCCGCGCGGCGCGGCCTGTCCGTGCACAGGTAACGCTGGACGAGGTACTGATCCGTCCCGT
>DATHBT010000287.1:0-5520 GCA_035295985.1 Pyrinomonadaceae bacterium
GTCCGGCAGACGCGCCGAGAGCGGGCGGTTGTCGTCGCCCGCCGCGGCCGGGGCGTCGAGCGAGACGGTCGTGTCGCGCCTGCGACGCCGCCACCAGCGCCAGCGGTTGCGCGCCTGGTTGACGGCGATGCGGTAGAGCCACGTGCGCAGGTCGGCCTCGCCGCGGAAGTTGGCGACCGAGCGGAAGGCTTGCAGGAAGGTCTCCTGCGTCAGATCGCGCGCCTCTTCCGGGTCGTCAGTCAAACGGCAGAGCAGTGCGTACACGTCCGGCGTTCGCTCGCTGACGAGCCGGTTGAAGGCCGCGGCCTCGCCCGCACGGAGCCTGTCAAGGAACAACTCTTCGGCCGAAGGCGCGCGGGCCTCGCCGTGGGAGGCCGCGGCAGCGGCCTCCACGTCCAACTGCCCCTGGAGGGCGACTGGCTCGACGAGACTCAAGAACGTCCTCCGGCGGCGTCGGTCGGCCCGCTTGTCGGCCGGGCCGGCCCGCGTTGAGACGGTGTGTTAGACACCGCCCCGTGCCGCCTGTTCCAAAGAATTTTAACGCCGAAACCGCGCGCAGGCCGCGAACCTATCACGCGCCCTGCCGCCGGTCAACGGCCGAGTCCCCGCTTGCTTGACAACGTCTCGCGCCGCTCGATAGAGTTGGCCGCTTGACTGCGACTCACGAAAATAGAACGCGCACACCCGTGCGATGTTGCGAGAGAAAATAACGTGGCCCGTTACAGCAAAAAACACGCGCGCGAGGTGCGCCGCGACCGCGTCCGCGAGAAGGCGCTGGAGAAGATCGAGATCGTCGGCGACCGGCTCGAAGGGCGGGGGCGCGAAATCCTCTACGGCCTCGGCGTGCTCGTCCTCGCCGTCGCGCTCGGCTACGCCTTCTGGGTCTGGCGCGGGCGCAAGGCCGACGAGGCGCAGCAGGCGATGGGCCGCGCCATCGAGTTCGCCACGGCCCAGGTCGGCCCCGCGCCGCTGGGCGGCCCGGCTGCTTCGGGCGGGCCGACCTTCTCGACAGAGCGCGAGCGTGCCGAGCGCGCGGCCGAAGAGTTCAGGCGCGTGGCAGACAAGTACGGCGACCCCTACCGCTCGCAGGCCCGCTACATGAGGGCCACCCAACTGCTCGCCTTCGACCGCCCGCAGGGCGTCGGCGAACTCGAAGCGCTCGCGCGCGGCGGCGACGGCGACGTTGCCGCCTGGGCCAGGTTCGCGCTCGCGCAGGCCCGCGAGGCGGACGGCCAGTACGACGAGGCCGCCGCCCTCTACCGCGAACTCGCCTCGGCGCGCGACCCGAAAGTGATCCCGACAGACACGGCCAACCTGCGGCTCGCCTCAGTCTTCGAGAAGCAGGGCAAGAAGCAGGAGGCGGCCGAACTACTCTTCCAGATCGTCAAGACCGCCCGCGAGGCGCGCGACAAAGACGGCAAGCCCGTCGCCCCCTCGGCCGCCGCGCGCGCCGCCGAAGATCAACTCGAAAAACTAGACCCCGCGCGCCACGCCCAGCTCCCGCCCGAAGAGAAGATCGACAACATGCCTTCGTAAGAGGTCAGAGGTTAGAGGCTAGAGGTTAGTAAAAGGCCGCGCAGTTTTTCTAACCTCTGACCTCTGACTTCTGACCTCTGGCTTTCATGGATAACCTGACGCACACGCTGGTCGGGCTGTCGGCCGCGAAGGCCGGGCTTGAGAGGCTCTCGTTCGGGGCGACAGCCGTGTGCCTCGTCGCCGCGAACTCGCCGGACTCGGACATCGTCGCGGTCGCGGGCGGGCGCTGGTTCTACCTCGAACACCACCGCGGCATCACGCACTCGGTCGTCGGCACGCTCGCGCTCGCGCTCTTCGTGCCGCTGCTCTTCTACGCCTGCGAGCGCGCCGTCGCGCGGCTGAGGCGACGCCCGCCGCGCGCGCGGCTCAAGGGCCTCCTCGTCGCCTCGCTCGCCGTGAGCGCGACGCACCCGCTGTTGGATTGGACGAACAACTACGGCCTGCGCCCCTGGCTGCCGTGGAGCGGCGAGTGGTACTACGGCGATCTCGTCTTCATCGTCGATCCGTGGCTGTGGCTCGCGCTCGGCGGCGCGTGCTTCCTCGCCACGGCGCGAACGCGCTGGCGCGTCGCCGCCTGGTGCGCGTTCGCGCTCGCGCTCTCGTCTGCCGTCGTCATCGCGCTCCCGCGCGCGGGCGTGACGCACGCGAAGCTTGTCGCGGCGCTGTGGCTTGCGGGCGTCGTCGCCTTCGCCGCGGCGCGCGTCCTCCGTCCCCGTCTGACGGGTTCGCGGGCCGCGCCGGCCGCCGCGCTCGCCTTCGTCCTCGCCTACTGGGGCGCGCTCGCCGTTGTGCGCTCGCGGGCCGTCATCGAAGCAGCCGAGACCGCCAGGGCGGTTGCGGCGCGGGGAGGGGAATCGCTGCTCGGAGTCGCGGCGATGCCGACGCCGGCCGACCCTACGGGGTGGCTCGTCGTCTTCGAGACAGACCGCGCGCACTACCGCCACGAGCTGAGCCTGACGGACGAAGGCGCGGCGCGAGCGCCCGAACGCTTCCCGAAGCTTGAGGGCGCGGAGGCCGAACTCGTAGAGCGCGCCCGCCGCGAGCACGAGGGCGCGCGCGTCTTCCTCGGCTTCGCGCGCTTCCCCGCGGCACGGCTCACGGAGCGCGGCTGCGCCGCCGAAACCGTCCTCCAGCTCGCAGACCTGCGCTTCACACGCCCCGGCGCGTCCAACCGCCGCGGCGGCAGCTTCGCGCTCGAAATCCCGGTTAACTCCAAGCCCTGAGCCTAGCGTCCGCGGCCAGGCGGGCGTGCGCCTCGACGCGGTCGCACTAATGTGAGTTATAATCCCCGCCGTTCCATTCCCCGCCCGAAGATGCAGCGCGTGTGAGTGTGCCCAAGCCGATGGAACGTTCCCGTCAGGAAGAGCCCGAAGCGCGGCGGAGCGGGGGCGAAGTCTCGCCCCCGTCGTCCGGCGGCGCTCTCTCTGCCCAGGGCGACGGGCAGGACGTGCTCTTCCGCATCTTCGCCGGGACGGCTTCGGACGCCATCCTCGTCATCGACGCCGACAGCCGCATCCACTTCGCCAACCGCGCCGTCGAGGAGATTTTCGGCTACCCGGCCGAGGAGTTGACGGGACAGAGCCTCACCGTGCTCATGCCCGAATACCTGCGCCACCTCCACCGCGAGGGCGTCGAGCGTTACAACTCGACGGGCGTGCGCCACATCTCCTGGTCGGGCGTCGAGCTGCCGGGCCTGCACCGCGACGGCCGCGAACTCGCGCTCGAAATCTCCTTCGGCGAGTTCACGCGCGACGGGCGGCGCTTCTTCACAGGGATCGCGCGCGACATCTCCGCCCGCAGGCGCGACGAGCTGCGCCGCGCCGTGCAGCACGCGGCCGCCCGCGCCTTCGCCGAGGCGGCGAGCGTGGGGCACCTGGCCGAGGGAATACTGCGCGCCGTCTGCGAGAACCTGGGGTGGGCGGTGGGCGCGTACTGGGAGGTGGACGCGGAGGGGGGCGAGCTGCGCTGCGTCGTGAGCTGGCACCAGCCCGACGCCGCGTTCACTGAGTTCGAGCGCTGCACGAGCGAGCGCACGTTCGCGCCGGGCATCGGGCTGCCCGGCCGCGTCTGGCAGAGCGGCGAGCCGGCCTGGATCACGGACGTGCGTCGGGACGACAACTTCCCGCGCGCCGCCGCGGCCGAGCGCGAGGGCGTGCGCGCGGGCTTCGGCTTCCCCGTAAAGTCGGGGCCGGCCGTGCTCGGCGTGATGGAGTTCTTCAGCCGCGAGACGCGCCCGCCCGACGAGGAGCTGCGCGCCCTGATGGCATCGCTCGGCAGCCAGCTCGGGCAGTTCGTCGTCCGGCGGCAGGTCGAGGACGCGCTGCGGACGGCCGAGGAGGCGCAACGCTTCCTCGCCGAGGCGGGCGAACTGCTCGCCTCCTCGCTCGACTACGAGACGACGCTCCAGTCCATCGCGCAGCTCGTCGTGCCCTACCTCGCCGACTGGTGCACCATCGACGTGCTCGACGCGGACGGGAGCATCGAGCGCGTCGCGGTCGCGCACCACGACCCGGAGCGCGTCGAGCGCGTCAGGGAGATCGTCCGCCGCCTGCCCGTCAACCCGCGCGGGACGGAGGGCGTCGGCAAGGTCATCCGCACGGGCCTGCCGGAAGTTATCCCGGCGATCACGGACGAGGTGCTGGCCGCGGTCTATCCCGAGCCTGAGAAGTTCGAGCTGGTTCGCCGTCTGGGCCTGCGCTCGGCGATGATCGTGCCGATGCGCGCGCACGGCCGCACGCTCGGCGCGATCTCGCTCGCAGCGGCCGAGACCGACCGCCGCTACCGCCTGGCAGACCTGCGCCTCGCCGAAGACCTCGCGCGCCGCGCCGCCCTCGCCTTCGACAACGCGCGCCTCTTCCGCGAAGCGCAGGAGATTAACCACCTCAAGGACGAGTTCCTCGCCACGCTCTCGCACGAGCTGCGCACGCCGCTGACGGCCATCCTCGGCTGGACGAGCCTGCTCCGCACGCTCAAGCTCGACTCGGAGACGGCCGCCTCGGCGCTCGCCACCATCGAGCGCAACGCGCACTCGCAGCGCAGGCTCGTTGACGACATGCTCGACGCCTCCCGGATCATCACCGGCAAGCTCCGGCTCGACTCGCGCCCGGCGCGGCTCGCGCCCGTCGTCGAGGCCGCGGCCGACTCGGCCCGCCCCGGCGCGGAGGCGAAACGAATCGGCCTGACGGTCGAAACGGGCGGGGCAGAGGATCTGCTGATCGCGGGCGACCTGGATCGCCTTCAGCAGGTGGTCTGGAACCTGCTCTCGAACGCCGTCAAGTTCACGCCGGAGGGCGGGCGCGTCCGGGTCAAACTCGAACGCGCTGGCGCTGACGCGGTCGTCACCGTCTCCGACACCGGCGCCGGCATCAGGCCGGAATTTTTGCCGCACGTCTTCGACCGCTTCACGCAGGCCGACTCATCGACCACGCGCGCCTACGGCGGCCTCGGCCTCGGCCTCTCCATCGCGCGCCACCTCGTCGAACTCCACGGCGGTACGATCACGGCCGAGAGCGAGGGCGAGGGCCGCGGCGCGACCTTCCGCGTCCGCCTCCCGCTGACGGAATTGCGGGATGCGGATTCCGGATTGCGGATTGAAGAACAGACCCAGCCCGCGCCCGCGACGCAGGCCGGGCCGCAGAGTCCGGGGCCGGTTTCTGCTAATCCCCAATCCGAAATCCCCATCCCGCAATCGGGACAGTCCGCAATCCTCGCGGGCCTGCGCGTCCTCGTCGTGGACGACGACCCCGACACGCTGCTGATGCTCAGCAAGACCCTGGAGCGTTACGGCGCGCGCACCGAGGCGTGCGAGAAGGTCGCCGAAGCCCTCGAACTGCTCGAACGCGAACCCTTCGACGTGCTCGTCTCCGACATCGGGATGCCGGTCGAGGATGGTTACGCGCTCATCCGTAGTGTGCGCGCGGCCGAGGCCGAGCGCGGCGGGCCGCGACTGCCCGCGCTCGCGCTGACGGCCTACGCGCGCAAGGA
>DATHBT010000288.1:0-14679 GCA_035295985.1 Pyrinomonadaceae bacterium
GAGGAAGGCGTCAACGCGCGCGAGCCATTCGCGCCGCTCGCGCCGGCCGGTGCTGAGCAACTTCTCGACGGCCGCGACGAACCCTTCGGCCGTGCCCGCGATCTCGACCATCCCCCGCTCGCCGTAAGGGCGCACCACGTCGCGGACGGGCGTGGAGACGACGGGGCGGCCTGCCGCCAGGTACTCGGGCGTCTTCGTCGGGCTGATGAAGCGCGTGGACTCGTTCATGGCGAAGGGCATCAGCGCCACGTCCCAGCCAGCGAGGTACGCGGGCAGCTCCGCGTAGGGCCTGCCGCCGAGGTAGTGAATGTTAGCGCGGCGCGGCAAGGCGGCCGGATCAATCTTGACCACGGGGCCGATCATCACGAGCTGCCAGTCGGGGCGGGCGGAGGCGACAGAGTCGAGCAGCTCCGCGTCGAGTCGTTCGTCGAGCACGCCGAAGAAGCCGAGGCGGGGCCGTGGCAGCCCGGTCTGATCTTGAGGCTCGGTCAGCGGGCGGCGCGCCTGCGCGAAGTGTGCGCGGTCGATGCTCGAAGGGAAGGCGTAAACGGCCGGGTGCTTGTCGCGCTTCGCCTCGTAGAGGCTCCGGCCGCCCGTGAAGACGAGGTCCGCGCGGCGGAACAGCTCGGCCTCGCGCGCGCGCATGGCCGTAGGCGCGCCGCGGAAGGCCGACAGCTCGTCCATGCAGTCGTAAACGGTTGCGAGCGGTCGCAGGTGGCGCGTAAACCCGAGCGCCATCGGCGTGTAGTACCAGAGGACGTGTTCGCGGATCGTCTGCTCCGCGAAGAGGCGGTCGATCAGGCCCGTCAGCATCGCCTCGACGGCGACGCCGCTCTGCAAACCTTCAGACAGGTGCGGCACGACGACCCACACGTCCGTATCGCGCCGGCTGATTTCCAGGCGAGCCGGGCCGGGGTCGAAGATCGGCTCTTCGACGAAGAAGACCCGCCTGTCCGCGGCGGCCCGGCCGAGCAGGTGCTGCGGCCTCTGCGTGACGAAGTCCCAGCGAAGGTGCGACAGGCAGACAAGGTCGGGCTGCGGCGAGCCGCGTTCGGCCCGCGCCTGTGAACGTTTTACCTTCGACTCAACCGACATGCCCTTCTGAAAGTCCGCGAGCTGTGCGATCTTCTTCATCCCGTGTAAAACCCCCTGAACTCGTAAGTGAAGCCCTGAACGCAAGTTCGATAAACCGTTGCTTCGTCCGACCTCCCGTCCGCGTGAAGAGACGACAATCGCCCGCGGCCCCGCCCGCAGTCTTCAGGCGGGGCCGGCTTCAACTCTCGCCTCCGCGGCGGAAGCGCCGTGCGGGTGCGGCTCACCGGATGCCGCGCGGTGTGTGGACGGAACGCGCGGCGGAAATGATGGCAGGGGAATGATAGTTCGTGGAGGAATCTAACGGGCGGTCGGGGGCGAGTCTGTACGTTCAGGTACGAACGCATCAAACCTGCACAAGCGGCAACAGTTCCGTGTTAAGCGGGGAGGTTTCGGGACAGGGCGCGTGTCACCTGCGACCAGCGCGAAGGCGAAGTCCGAGCCTGAGCGCGCGGGGCGGGCCGAGCGTGGTGGTCGGCGTGCGCCCGACTTCGTAGCGCGCGCCCGTCAGGTTCTCCGCCGCCGCGAACAGCTCGAAGCGCGGGCCGACGTGGCGCGAGGCGAAGGCGTCGAGCGTGAGGAACGGGTCGAGGCGCAGGCGGTTGAGGTCGTCGTCGAACTGGCCGCCCGAGGCGCGCGCCTGAAGGCTGAGGGCGTGTCGGGAACGGACGGCGTAATCAACTCTGAACGCGAGGCCGTGGCGCGGGACCTGGGGCAGCCGCAAGCCTTCGAGCGCGGGGTTGACGGGGAAGCGCGCGACCGCGGCGGAGGTGAACTGGTAGCCGCCCGCGAGCGACCACCGTTCATCGAATCTCATGTCGAACTCTGCCTCGACGCCGTCAGAGCGCGTGCGCCCGAGGTTCTGCCGCTGCCGCGTGATGAGCGAAGGCGTCTCACTCAGCGTGACGTTGGCGACGGGCCGCGCGACCGAGAGGAAGAAGGCGGTGGCCCGCGCGTTGAGCCGGCTGTCGGAGGACGAAAGGCGCGCGCCGAACTCGCCGCCGGTCAGTTTTTCGGCGCGAAGATTTTCGTTGGCGAGTGTCAGTACGCCGCCCACGCGGAAGTCGCGGTACAGCTCGTTGAGCGTCGGCGCGCGGAAGGCGCGGTAGGCCGAGGCGTGGAGGGAGAGGCCGCCGCCGGCCGCGTAGAGCGCGGAGGCGCGCGGGCTGAAAGCCGACTCGGTGCGGTCTGGGAAAACCCTGACGGACGTTGGAGCGGGGTTCGAGACGGGGCCGGACGCGGAGAGCGCGTCGTAGTTGCGCCAGCGGTCGAGGCGCGCGCCCGCGGTCAGGAGGAGTTTGGGCGAGACGCGGATCAAATCCTCGACGAAGAGGCCGGCAGACCGCTCGCGTCCCCCCGCGCCGACGCGGCTCGACGCACGGCCGGCGGCGTAGATGATCTCGTCGCTCGCGCCGCGCACCTCGCGCGCGTCCAGCCCCGCGACCACGACGTGACTCGCGCCGAAGGCACGCGACCACTGCGCCGAAAGACCTGCCGACTGCGAAGGGACGCGCTGGTTGCGCGTGAGCGCTTCCGTCCGCCGGTCGGCCGCGACCGCCGAGAAGCTTTGGTCGAAGACCTGCGAACTAAAATGAGTGCGGAGCGTGAACGCGCCCGCGCGCTCGTTCCGCCAGTCGGCCCCGACGACCGTTTGGCGAATGTGCGTTCGGTTGCGCTGTAGCTGTGTGCCGTTGTCGCGCGCCTCGCCGAAGTAGCTGCCGCGGGCGAAGACGCGGAAGTCCGGGTTGATCTCGCGCTCGACCGTTAGATTGAGTGACGAATACCTTGAAGCCGCGGGCGTGTCCACGGCCCCGCGCTCGCCGCGCGCGACGAGGAAGTGGCCGCCCGTGTGGAAGCGTTCGGCGGCGAGGCTCGCGCCCCAGCCGCGCCTGCGCGCGGAGGCGTGGAGCGAGCCGTCGAGCGTCCGCTGAGTCCCGCCGGACGCTTCGAGCGAGAGCGCGTTGCCCCCTTCGATCCGCTTCGTCAGCACGTTGACGACGCCGCCGAGCGCGCCGCTGCCGTAGAGTTCCGAGCCGCCGCCGCGCAAGACCTCGACCGCCGACACGGACGTGCGCGGCACGCGCCCCCAATAGACCCAGCCGCCGAACGGATCATTTAACGGGACGCCATCCGCCAGCACGACCGCGCGGCTCGCCCCGCTCGCGCCGACGCCGCGGAGGGAGACGCCCTGTGCGGTCGGGTTGGCCGCGCGGCTGCCCGTGCGGCGGAAGAGTTGGAAGCCGGGTACTTGGCGGAGCGCGTCGTCGAGCGTGAGCGCGGCCGTGGTCGCGAGCGATTCCTCACCGATGACGACAACACTGGCGGCAGTCTCGGCGAGCCGCGTCTCGGTTCGTGTCGCCGTGACGGTCACGCTCTCGGCGACAGACGCGGGCGCGAGCACGATCTCGACCTCCGCCGCCGGCACGTCCGACGGTCGCCAACTGCGGATGGCGCGCGCGAACCCGCGGGCCTCGACCGTGAGCGTCACCTCGCCGGCCGGAAACCCGTCGAAGGCGAAGCGCCCTTCGTCGTCCGTCACGGCGTGTCGCGCGGCTGCAAGACCGACCGCCAATGTCACTCGCGCCCAGGCGACCGGCGCGCCCCGCTCGTCGCGCACCGTTCCGGCGACGCCGCGCGCGGACGGCTCCTGCGCCGTCGCTGCGCCCGCGCACAGCGCGCACGCCGCCGCGAAGATGAGTGTGAGTGCTTTCACTCTTTCGGAAGAAGCCGGCCAGGCGATCAGAATTCTCAAAGCGGGCGACGGCCCGTCGGACATCGCGATCTCGCGCAGCTAAACTTGACGCGGAGTCGTTTCAATCGTCGCCGATGATCTCCGGCCAGTCGAGTTCGTCAACCGCGTCGCCCGCCTCGAACTCCTCCGGCCTCGGCTCGACACCACGCGTCACGCCCGAAATCGCGAAGCCGCCCGCGGCCCGCGCCTCGACCTCGCGCTCTTCCGCGTCCGCCGGCTCGCTCTCCGCGGCCCGCAGCGGCGCGGCCGTGTAGGACGGGCTGATGACGGTGTACCAGACGAGCACGACGAAGAGCACGAGCGCGAGCAGGTGTCGCCTCCAATCCGGCCTCGTCATGCGCCCACGCGCGAGTGTCAGAGTCTCGGTCATTTCCGATCAACGAGCAGCGGCAGCGGGTCGATTGCCCCGGCCGCGGTATAGACGCCGAAGTGTAGGTGCGGCGGAGTGCCGGCGGCGTTGCCGGTGCTGCCGACTCGGCCGAGCACTGTGTCCGGGGTCACGTAGTCGCCGACCTTGAGGCCGGGCGCGTACGAGTCGAGGTGCGCGTAGTAGTACCAGCGCCCGCCAGCGCCGTGGACGAAGACTGTGCTGCCGCCGAGTTCGCTCTCGCCGATCTTCACGACGTAGCCTTCGGTCGCGGAGTAAACCGGCGTGCCGTGCGGGGCGAAAATGTCCTGCCCCTCGTGTTGCCGCCCGTTCGAGCGGGGCGCGTGCCAGCTATCCCTCACCTGCGCGGCGCGCACGCCCCCGACCGGCACGCTCAGCTCCGCGTCCGCCTCCTTCGCGCTCAGCGCCGCCAGGCGGAACGGCAGCGCGACGGCCGACGCGGCCGACCTGGCCCAGCCCGGCAGCCACGCGGGGTTTTTTGTCGCGAGATACGCGACGAGCAGCACGACGGAGGCGAAGATCAAAAACTTCCGCACGCGCATTTAGATGCGCGGGATGTGCGGCGGATTGGTCTCGGCGGCGCGGGCCAGGCCGTTTTGCTACGGGTGAATTAGAAACAGTCCATCCGTGTCCGATTTGAGGCCGCGACTTCCCGGCCTCGCGGGGCGGCAATGCCCGTTGACCGTTAATAGCTGCCCAAGCAGGGTCGAAGTCTGAGCGGCATGGCAGTTGCCCAATATAGCCTCGGTTTGTATAAGTGAACTCTCTCTCCGGCGGTGCGCGGGCAGCCGCCAGACGCGAAGTGCCTGAAGCTACAAAATAACATTTGAGGAAGGGGTTCGACCGATGAAGAAGATTCTGCTACTCGGCGCGCTCGTGGTGTTCTTCGGCGTCTCGACCGAAGCGTTCGCGCAGCGCCGCGGCGACCGGCGCATCAGGGACGGCGTTCGCTCGGGCCAGATAACGCGCGAAGAGGCGCGCATCCTGCGCTCGCAGCGGAGGGAAATCCGCCGCGACCGGCGCGAGTACCGCCGGGAGGTTCGCCGCGCCCGGCGCGACGACGACCGCCGCTGGGACACCGACCGCCGCCGGGGCACCGACCGCCGCCGCGGCGACGGCTACTACCGCCGCGGCGCGGGTTCCTCGCGTCACCCGGTCTTCGGCACGAACGGCCGCCGCGGTCGCCGCTGGTAAGCGCCGCCCTAATCTAAAGAGGCGCGAACGATAGAGAGTCCGGCTGCCGTCAGGCGACCGGACTCTCTTCTCTTTGCGACGCCACAACCCCGACCCCGCACGCGGCTTCAACGCCTCGCGCCGCCCGCGCCCCTGGCCGAGCCGACGGCGGCGATGACGAACGTCACTCCGGCGACGGCGAGCAGCGCGGCGATCAGCGGCCGGCCGGTGCTGTAGATGATCGCGGCCACAACGAAGTCGCTCGCGGCGGCGATTGCGTACACCAACCACTTCGGCATCAAGTCACCCCTTTCCGGTGTAATTAATTCTTTGTTTACTTTGATAGCTCGGCGCAGAGTTTCCGCGCGAGCAGCTCGCCAGCGGCGCGGTGGCCGTCGGCGTTCCAGTGGCCGTTGCCGATGTCCGCGCCGAAGCCGTGGAGGTAGAGCCGCCGCCGCTCGGCGTAAGCCTGTAGCTCCGGCGCGAGGTTGAAGACCGTGAAGCCGCGGCGCTCGCCGAGCGCGCGCACGCGCAGGTCGGGGTAGAAGAGATCGGTCGCGCCGAAGCGGCGGGCGAAATTGTCGCGCGCGGCCGGGTCGGGCAGCACCTGCGGGCCGTTGCTGAGCGTGGCGACGACGAAGCGCGCGCCGCGCCGCCCGACTTCTTCGCGCATCTCTACGAGCAGCGCCTCCGTCACGCGCCAGGCCTCCTCCCACGTCGCGTCCAGAGGCTCGCGGTAAATGAGGTTGTCGATGCCGAGGTCGCCGACGTTAGCGGGCGGCGGGGCCGTCTGAGCGGCGGCCGAGTTAGCGGAGGTCGCGGCGGCCGGCGTGTGTGTCTGCCGCGGAGCCTGCTGTTGCTGCTGTCGGGCGGCGCGGCGTCGCGCGAGGTAGTTTTTGAAGGCGTAGTGGGCGTGGTTGACGGCTTGCAGGACGCGCGAGTTGTCGCGCAGCCACGCGCCCGCGCGGCTCGGCAGCGACTTGCGGAGGCGGAAGGAGCGGGTGTCGCGGAACGAGTCGTCGAGGGTGAGCCTGCCGTCGCGCAGGACGAAGTAGGGCATCTCGTCGGAGCGTTTGAAGGTGCGCAGGTTGTCGGTCACGTCGTTGTTTGTGGTGAAGGCGAGCAGGACTACGTCGGGCGAGTAGTCGAAGACGTGCCGGCGGACTGTGATCAGCTCCTGCGCCGTCCCGTAGCCGGAGACGCCGAAGTTGAGCACCTCGACACGGCGGCCAGCGAGCGCGTCGCACTCTTCGTTAAGCTTACGCTCGGCGACGGCCCAGAACGCCTGATCGACGGGGACTTGCAGCGCCTCGGCGTAGGAGTCGCCGACGACGGCTATGCGGAGCGTGCCCGCCGGCTTCTCCCGCGCGTGCTCGCGGTCGCGCAGGCCCGCGGAGTTTATTTCGACGTATGACTCGCCCTCCTTGCGGTACACGCCGCGCGCGCCGGGGCGCAGGCGGAAGCCGCGCTCGTCGTCGGTCGTGTAGAAGGTGACGAAGGAGTAGTCAGTGAGGCGCAACGCAACCTCGCAGACCGCGAGCGCGAAGGCGACGCTCAGCAGCAGCAGCGTCAGCCTGACGACGCGCCGCTTCCGCCGGCTCCAGTTCCGTGTGACGTTTTGCCGATCCGACATCGCGCGCGAGAGAAGCGAGATTGTAGGGCAGACGGCGCGTGAACGCGAACCCGCGGCCGGCAGACTCCGGCGCGTTTCGTCACCACTTGAGGATCGTGACGATGTTCGAGTAGTCGTCCGTCCAGAGCCGGCGGCTGGGGTCGCCTTCGAGCGTGCGCCAGCGCGCGTCCGCCGAGAGCGTGGCGAGGTCTTCGGGGCGGCGCGCGACGACGACCCAGTGCGAAGGCTCTTTGCCGGGCAGGCGCTCGTTGTCGTTGAAGGCGACGGCCGAAAGATTGCGGCTGCGCGCGAGGTCTGCGACGACGGGGTGCAGGTTGAGGCTGCGGTTCGAGACGTGGTAGGCGACGAGGCCGCCGGGCGCGAGCCGCGAGAGGTAGAGGTCTAAAGCCTCGGCCGTCATCAGGTGGACGGGGATGGCGTCGGAGCTGAAGGCGTCGAGGACGATGAGTCCGAACGCGCCGGGCGCGGCGTCCGCGAGCCGCAGGCGCGCGTCGCCGAGCACGACTTCGACGGGGACGCCGGAGGCGCAGGAGGAGAGGTAGGTGAAATGGTCGGGCGCTGTGGCGAGCGTGACGACCGCGGGGTTGATCTCGTAGAAGAACCAGCGTTGGCCCGCGCGCGCGTAAGCCGCGGTCGCGCCCGTGCCGAGGCCGACGACAGCGACGTTGGGCGACGGGGGCTGCGCGTTGTAGGCCGAGAAGACCTGCGCGAGCGGCCCCTTCGGGTGGTAGTAGGAGAGCGGCTCGCAGCGCGCGTCGAGGCGCGTTGACTGGCGGCCGTGGATGGTCGTCCCGTGGTAGAGCCAGTTCAGCTCTTCGCCCTCGTCGCGCACGACGCGCACCGTGCCAAAGAAGTTGCGCTCGGCGTAAACGGTCTCGGAGCCGAGGCCACGCCAGAAGAAGCCGCCGAGCATCACCGCGCCGAGCGCGAGCGCGAACCGGACGGGACGCCGCCGCAGCAGGTAGCAGAGTATGAGCGGGACACCGGCGACGAGCGCGAGGCTCTCGACCGTCTCCCAGTCCGTCCTGCTGACGAGGAGCGCGAGCAGCAGCGTCAGCGCGCCGAGCGCGGCGGGGAAGCCGAGATCGAGCAGGCGCACGCGCGCTATCTCGCGCTTGCGGCGTCCGTCGCCTTCCTGGCTCGCCTCACTCTTTCTCGCCGGCAGCAGCGCGCAGGCGAGGACGACCGCGAGCGGGTACTCGACGACGCGCTCGAACAGGACGGGCGCGACGAGCGCGTTGAACAGCCCGCCGAGCGCGCCGCCCAGACTCATCCAGAGGTAATACTCCGCGAGGCGCGAAGGCGAAGGGCGGTCGTCGGCCAGCCGGCCGTGACACATCAGCGCGGCGGCGAAGAAGAAGACGAGGTGCAGCAGCGCGAGGAACAGCGCCGGCTGCGTCGCGCCAGACAGATAGACGAGCGTGAAGACTAACGCCACGCCCGGCAGCAACGCCTCGGCCCAACGCTGCCTGACGAGGCGTCGGCGCGCGAAGACGAGGATCAGCGTGATCAGGTAGAGCGACAGCGGGACGACCCAGAGCAGCGGCAGCGACGCGATGTCGGTCGAAAGGTACGTCGTCACGCCGAGCATCAGGCTCGAAGGCACGAACGCGAGGGCGACCCAGCGCAGCCGCCGTGGCAGCGTCAGAGTCTCGGCTGCGCCTTCGTGCGAACTTGTGACCGCAGGCGAGGGCGCGTCGTCAGTTGGCCGTAGCGCGTCGGCGCTTTCAACTTTCGCGTCGCGTCCCTCATCCCGACCAACATTGTCATCAGCGGCACTCTCAGACTCGTCCGCCGCACCTGCAGCCCGGCTCTGCCCCCCGCGCCAAGTTACAAACGCGCAGGCCGCGACGAGCAGGACGAGCGCGCCGTAAACGAAGGCCCACACGCGCCCCTGCCGCGCGAGCGGGAGCAGCGGTTCGAGCAGGACGGGGAAGCCAACGAGCGCGGCGAGGCTGCCGGCGTTGCTCGCGGCGTAGAGGAAGTAAGGATCGCGCGCCGACTCGTGCCCCGTGGCCGAGAACCACTTCTGCAAGAGCGGGCTGAGTGTGGCGAGCGCGAAGAAGGGCAGGCCGATTGTCGCGAACAGGCGGCCGAGGAGCCACAGCGAAGGATCGCCCTCGCGCGGCACACTCTCCGCGGCCGAGGCCGACACGGCGACCGGAAGCGCGAGCGCCGCGACGGCGAGCAGCGCGATTTGCGCCACCGCCTGCTGCCCCGTCGTGAGCCGGCGCGTCGCAAACAGCGCGTAGGCGTAGCCCACGAGCAGCAGCGTCTGGAAGAAGAGCAGGCAGGTGTTCCACACTGACGGCGCGCCGCCGAGCAGGGGCAGCAACATCTTCGCCACCACCGGCTCGACCCAGAAGAGCAGGCCCGCGCCGACGAACAGCGTCGCACCGAACAGAAACGTCAGCGAGCCTTTTCGCAGCATGAAAAGTGATGAGTGATGAGTGATGAGTGATGAGTGACGGCAGGCCGCCAGCCGCTAGCTGTTAGCGATCAGCCGTCGGCTTGAGAATACTTCTTCACTCATCACTTCTACTGTGACCAATCGGTCGGGCGGCGTACCCAGCGGTGGGCGCGCAATTCGGCGTGGAGTTCCGGGGGCAGCGCGCCCGAGTCGCTGGCCGCGAGGTTCGACTCGACGTGCGCGGTCTTGCGCATGCCGGGGATGATTGTGCTCACGTCCGGGTTGTTGAGGATGAAGCGCAGGGCCATCTCCGGCAGCGAGAGGCCGGCGCGGGAGGCCGTGGGCTTCAACGCATCCGCGCGCTCGACGCTGGGGATGAGGTTTTCGGGGACGAAATAGGTGTTGCGCCAGTCGCCTTCGGGCCAGCGGCTCTCCTTGGTGAGTGTTCCCGTCAACGTCCCCTCGTCGAAGGGGACGCGGGCTATGACGGCGACGTTCATCTCGCGGCAGGCGGGGAAGAGTTCGTCCTCCGGGTTCTGGTCGAAGATGTTGTAGATGACCTGGACTGCGTCGACGAGACCGGCGCGGACGGCGCGCACGCCGTTCTCAGGCTCCCAGCGGTTGAGGCTGATGCCGACGGCGCGGAACAAGCCCTGCCGGCGCAGCTCTTCCATCTTCGCGCGCCATCTCTCGTCCTCCGCCCAACTGTCGTCCCACGTGTGGAGTTGCATAAGATCGAAGCTGTCGAGGCCGGAGTTCCGAAGGCTCCGGTGGACGTACTCTTCGACGTGATCGGGCGGGTAGGACTCTTCGAGCGTGTAGGCGGCGCGGGCGGGCCATTTGCGGTTCTTTGGCGGGATTTTGGTCGCGGTGTAGAGTTTCTTGCCGGGGTTTGCGCGGACGAGTTCTCCGAGAAGATGTTCGCTGTGGCCCTCGCCGTAGGCCCAGGCGGTGTCGAAGAAGTTGCAGCCGAGATCGGCGGCGCGCTGGAGCGAGCGCAGGGACTCCTCGTCGTCCGAGCCGGCCCACGTCCCGCCCATCCCCCACATTCCGTAGCCGATCTCGCTCACCCGCCAGCCCGCGCGGCCGAACGTTCTGTAGCGCATCGCTCACCCTCCCTTTCTCGATTCAGTCGGCAGACTTCAATAGACCAGCGGATCGTAGCTCAGGCCGAGCGAGACTATCTTCTGTAGCAGCCGCTCGTAGGAGACCCCGCAGTGCTGGGCGGATTCGGCGAAGTCCTCGCCGCGCGCGATCTGCGGGTTGGGGTTGGCTTCGAGCAGGTACATGCGGCCGTCGGCCGCGACGCGGTAGTCGAGCCGCGCGTAGCCGGAGAGGCCGAGGATGCGGTAGATGCGCTTCGAGAGCCGTTGCAGACGCCCCAACAATTCGTCGTTCTTCTGCTTGTCGTCGGAGAGTGCGGCGGGGCGGGTGACGAGGCCGACCTTGTCCTGGTAGGCGCGGTTCCACTTGAGCCGGCTCGTCGCGATCTTCGGCACGCCCTCGGGCCACTTCTCCATGTCCAGCTCCCACGGCGTGTAGGTCTGCAACTGCCGGTGGCCGATCACCGAGACGTAAATCTCGCGGCCGTCGATGTACTGCTCGGCGATGGCGTGCGCGCCGAGCGTGCGGTGGATGAACTCGACGCGCTCCGTCAGCCGCTCGTCCGTGTCAACGACCGAGGCCTGCGCGATGCCGACCGAGCCGTCGTCAACGAGCGACTTGACGAGCAGCGGGAAGGTGAGCCGGCGCGGCCGGCGCACCTTGCGCCCCGTGGGGAAGACCTGGAAGCGCGGGACGTGTATGCCGTGGTAGCTGAGGATTTTTTTGATGAGCGCCTTGTCGTGCGTCAGCGTCAGCCCGCGCGGGTTGCAGCCCGTGTAGGGGAGCTTGCGCAGTTCGAGGTAACTGACGACGTGCGGCGCGAAGAGCGGGTAGCCGTCGAACTCTTCCAAGAGGTTGTAGGCGACGTGCGGGCGGAAGTCCTGCAATGCAACGTCGATGCGGGCGAGATCGTTCGAGACGCCGACGGGCTGCACCTCGTGGCCGATCTCGCGGAGCGTAAAGACCACATCGTCCTCCGTCCGGCGCAGCTCGCGGTAGGGGTCGGAGTCGTCGGGCCGCTCGTCGGGCGGGACGAGGTGGTGGTGGACGAGTGCGAGGACGCGCAAAGGCTTCGCGGCTTTGAACGGCGTCATAAGGGGATGCGGTGGTAGCCGGTGTAGATGCCCTTCATCGTCTGCACGGTCAGCATGATGAGCACGCGCCGCTTCGTCAGCTCGCGCGGCGGGCGGGCGCGCAGTTTTAATTCCTTGCAGCGCGCGACGACATGCTCGAAGACCTGATCGACCGCGTAGGCGTGGACGCCCGTGCCCTCTGCGACCGACTGGCAAAGCTCGCGCTGCGCGGCGCGCAGGAACTGCGTGGCCGTCGGGTAGCGTTCGTTCCCGCGCGGCGGCTGGAAGATGCGCAGCAGGTCGCGGTCGTAAACCTGCGTGGGGCGCGCGAAGATGTACTTGCGCCGCTTGTCGTCGTAATGTTCGCGCAGCGTCCTCTTAATTTCGGCGAGCGGCTCGACGCGATCCCTTCTCCGGTTGGGCGGCGTGCGGCCGGCGAGGTCGGCCATCACGCGCGCGACGTACTTGAGTTTGTCCAACGCGGGCCAGTCCTGGTAGCGCCGCCGCCAGCGCGAGCCGGGCTGGAGCCAGACGGCGAAGGTCTCCGCGAAGTCTTCGGCCGGGTGCGCCTGCGCGTACCACGCGCGCAGGTGGAGGACGTAGTCGCGGCTCGCCGGGTCGGGCTTGTAGAAGTCGGGGTACTTCGCCGAAAACTTGCCGAAGCGTTCGCGCCAGCTCCGTCGGCGGTGGAGGCGGAAGGCGTTCGAGACGGCGTGGCCCGTCTCGTGGCGCATGATGCGCAGGGATTCGCGCTCGGTCTGCCCCTCGGCCTCGAACATCATCCTGCGCTCCAGCCGCGCGAGGCGCGGGTGGGCGAGGTAGAAGGGGACGGCGAAGCCGGGCACGCCGTCGGGCGAGAACCACTCCTCGCCGAGCCAGACGTGCGGGCGCAGGCGCAGGCCGCGCAGCTCAAGCTCGTAGTTGATGCGCTCGACGCGGTCGGCGAGCGGCGTGCCTTCGATCCTGACGGGCAGATCGCACAGGCGCACGTCGAGCAGCTCGTCGTCCGTCATCTGGTGCCACGATGACTTGAAGACTTTGGCGGGCGCGACCATCCTGCGGCCGAACTTAACCACGGCCGCGCGGGCGCGTCAACCGAAGGCGGGCGGCGGGGGCGGCGGCTGCATGAGCGCCGCGTCGCGCACGGGCAGGGTCTTGACGATCAGGATCGAGAGGCCCGCGCCGACGGCCGCGCCGACGAGCGCGAACAGGTAGGCGACGGCGTCGGGCCAGCCGGCCACGGCCGAGGCGACGCCGCCCACGATGCCGCCGCCGATCTCGCAGCCGAACCACAGCACGACGGTCATAAACTTGAACCAGCCGGCCTTGCGGCCCTTCTCGCGCGCGATCTCGCCGACGCGGCGCGTGAGGTAGATGAGAGCGATGATCTCAAGCATTGGGGTTTTGTTCCTCTCTCCTGATAGTGTGTGGCGAACTTTCGCGGCCGGCGTCAGGCGGGCGCGCGGCCGGGCGCGGGGCGGCAAGATGGTAGCGAATCGACCGGCGGCTGTCACCAAAAAAAGCTGTTAGCTGTTAGCTATTAGCTGTTAGCTTTCAGAAAGAGAAAAAGGCGGAGGGCAGTGGTGGTAACTGCCTCCCGCCTTTTGTTTTATGTTTTAGCTAACAGCTAACAGCTAACAGCTTCTCTTACACAAACGCGAAGTCGAACTGCTCCTGGTGGACGTGCTCGTCGCTGGTCACGTCGATGGGGCCGAGGTAGTCCTCGATCTCGGTCATCACGTCCGACTCGGTCGAGCGGAGCGCCTGCGCGACCGCGGGGTTGACGCGCAGCGTCGCCTGCTTGATCTCCTCGTCCAGGCCGCGCGAGAGCCGGCGCGCCTCTTCGAGGATTTCGTAGCAGATGGTCTGCGCCGATTTGACCAGCCCGGCGCCCGTGCAGTACGGGCAGGGCGAGCAGAGCGTTCTTTCGAGCGACTGCTTGACGCGCTTGCGCGTCATGATGACGAGGCCGAAGTCGTTGAACGAGAGCACCTTCGTCGGCGACTTGTCCTGCCGCAGCGCGTCCTGTAGGGCCGACATCACGCGGGCGCGGTTGCGCCTGTCCTCCATGTCGATGAGGTCTAGGACGAGGATGCCGCCCAGATCGCGAAGTCTGATCTGCCGCGCGATCTCGTCAACGGCTTCGAGGTTCGTCTTCGTGATCGTGTCTTCGAGGCGGCTCCCGCCGCGGCCGACGAACTTGCCCGTGTTCACGTCGATGGAGACCAGCGCCTCGGTCTGGTTGATGACGAGGTAGCCGCCCGAACGCAGCCAGACGCGCGGCTTGATCGCCTTGTCGATCTCGGGCTGCACGCCGAAGGCTTCGAGGATCGGCTCCTCGCGCGTGTAGAGCTTGACGCGGTTGACGAGCCGCGGCTGGATGCGGTTCACGAACTCGACGATCTCCTGGTACTCCTCCTCCGTGTCGCAGCGGATCGCGGTGAACTCCTCGGAGAGCTGATCGCGGAGGATGCGCTGGACGAGATCGAGATCGGCGTGGACGAGCGAGCCGCCCTTGGCGCGTTCGGCCTGCTTGCGTATGTCGCGCCAGGTGCGAACCAGGTAGCGCGCGTCGTCCCTCAGGTTCTGCTCCGTGATGCCGACGCCGGCCGTGCGGACGATGAAGCCGCCCGACGGCACCTCCTCCGTCTCGCGGATGTCCTTGATCAGCTTGCGCAGGCGCTGGCGCTCGGAGTCCGACTCGATCTTGCGCGAGACGCCGACGTGTTCGATGGTCGGCATGTAAACGAGGTAGCGGCCGGGCAGCGCGATGTGCGAGGTGATGCGCGCGCCCTTCGTGCCCAGAGGCTCTTTGGCGATCTGGACGAGGATTTCCTGGCCCTCGCGCAGCAGGTCTGTGATCGTCGGCGCGCCCCGCCGCCCGCCGCCCCGGCTGTCGCGGCTGTCACGCCCCTCCCGGCCCTGCTGCTGGTCGCGCCCCTGCGCCTCGCGCCCGTCGCGTCCGTCGCCGCGTGCGTCGCGCCCGCCGCGCGGGTTGCGCCCGCCGCCGCGTGCGTCGCGATTGTCGCGGCCGTCACGCCCGCCGCCTTCGCG
>DATHBT010000289.1:0-2367 GCA_035295985.1 Pyrinomonadaceae bacterium
CGCTCGACCGCATCCTCGGCCGGCGATTGACGGGCGGTGTCGTCAGCGCGCCGCCGCTCCCGCGCGATCTCGCGTCGCAACTCTCCGCGCGCTGGCGCGTCTTCGAGGGCGGCCACCCGCTGCCGAACGAGGCGAGCCTGGAGGCGGCGCGCGCCAGCTTCGAGCTGCTCCGGCGCGCGGACGGCGAAGCCGCTACAGTCGTCTTCCTCGTGTCCGGTGGCGGCTCCGCGATGATGGAGTGGCCGCGCGAGCCGAACGTCACGCTAGACGATCTGCGCGAGGCGAACCGCCTGCTCGTCGCCTGCGGCGCGGCTATCTCCGAAGTCAACGCCGTGCGCCGCGCCTTCTCGTCGGTCAAAGGCGGCGGACTCGCGCGCCTCGCGCCTCGCGCCTCGCAGGTCACGCTCGTCGTCTCCGACACGCGCGAGGGCGAAGAGCACGCGGTCGCCTCCGGCCCGACGCTCACGCCGCCCGCAGTCTCTGACGCGCCCGACCCGCGCGAAGTCGTCGAACGCTACGGCCTCGCCGCGCGACTCCCCGCATCCGTGCTCGCCGCGGTCGAACGCCACGCGGACGAAGAAACCTCGGCCGGCCGCACGGGCGGCGAAGAGACTTTGGGCGGAGCGCGCGGCCAGGACTCCGACCGCCGCGCCCCGCCGAGGCGTCACCACGTCCTGCTCAGTAACGCCACAGCCGTGGAGCGCGCCGCGGAAGTCGCCCGCTCGTCGGGCTGCGCGGTCGAGATCGCGCACGACATCGAGGATCAGCACGTCGGCGAAGGCGCGGCGCTGCTCGTCTCGCGCCTGCTTGAACTGCGCGCGCGCGCCGGAGACGGAAGCCCGGTGTGCCTCGTCTCCGGCGGCGAGTTCGCCTGCCCCGTGCGCGGGCCGGGCCGGGGGGGCAGGAGCGGCGAGACCGCCCTGCGCTGCGCCCTCGAACTCGAAGCGCGCGGCCCCGCCGCACCTGCGACCGGCCGAGCGCCACGCTTCGCACTCCTCTTCGCCGGCACGGACGGACTCGACGGCAACAGCCCCGCCGCCGGCGCGCTCTGCGACGAGACGACCACGGCGCGCGCGCGCGCCCTCGGCCTCGACCCGCTAAAGTTTCTCGCCGACAGCGACTCCTACAACTTCTTCGACGCCCTCGGCGACGCGCTCGTCACCGGCCACACCGGCACGAACGTCCGCGACCTGCGCGTATTAGTGAGCAGCGGGCGGTAAGCGGTGAGCAGTAAGCGGCGGAGTGAGGGAGTGATGAATTGATTGCTAACGGGCAGGAAGACGAAAGTGAGCGGTGAGCAGTCGTGTGGAGATCGACTGCTCACCGCTCACCGCCTGCTGCTCACTCTCTCACCCCCGCCCGTAGTCGTCGCTCAGGCGTGTGATGTCGTCCTCGCCGAGGTAAGGGCCGCGCTGGACTTCGATGAAGACCAGGGTTTCGTCGCCGGGGTTCTCGACGCGGTGCGCCGCGCCGACGGGGATGTCAACCGACTCGCCCGGCGAGACCAGACGCTCCTCGCCGTCGAGCGTGAAGAGCGCGCGCCCGCCGACGACCGTCCAGTGCTCGTCCCTCTGCGCGTGCCGCTGGTAGCTCAGCCGCTTGCCCGGCAGGACTTCGATGCGCTTGACCTGGTAGCCCTCGCCGCGGTCGATCACGGTAAACGATCCCCACGGCCGCTCGTCGTGGAGCGGCGTCTGTTCCCCGTCGGCCGCGTCCGTCTTCGCCTGTGCCATCCTCGTCCCCTCGCGTGCTGTCGCTTCGCGCCTCGCGGCGTCGGAACACTCTACACGCGGGCGCGGCGCGGTGTCACCCCGGCGGCTACTCGCGCGCGAACGTCTCGACCGTCAGCCGCTCGCCGTCGGTCGTGAAGCTGATCGTGCCGCGCCGGCCCGTCTGTAGGACTTCCGCGCCCGCGGCGCGCCAGCGCGCGACCGTCTGCGGATCGGGGTGGCCGAAGGGCGAATCGAGCGGGGCGGGGACGACGGCGAACGCGGCGCGCGAGGCGGCGACGAACCTTTCGGTCGAGGATGTCCTGCTCCCGTGGTGCGCCACCTTCACCACGTCGCAGCGTAGATCGTCGCCCGCCGCGACGAGCGCCTCCTCGGCCCGCCGCTCGATGTCGCCCGTCAGCAGGAAGCACCTCCGCCCGAAGCGCACGCGCAGCACCACCGAGTCGTCGTTGCCCGACGCCGCGCGCGCGGCCGACGCTTGGGGGGCGGCGCTTTCATCCGAAACGAGCGGCGGCCAGAGCACTTCCATCGTCGCGCCGCCCGCGCGCAACACGTCGCCGCGGCCGACGAGTCGGAGCGGCACGCCTGCGCGACGGAGCGCCGCTGCGAACTCCGCGAACACGGGTTCGCTCGGCTC
>DATHBT010000290.1:0-8493 GCA_035295985.1 Pyrinomonadaceae bacterium
ATCCGCGCCTTCGCCCTCTGGCCGGCGAGTGCGGATACCGCTCGATGCTGGTCGCCCTGGGCGCGGTCGAGAGCCTCGACGCGGACTGCGAGGTGCTGCACTACGAAGCGCCCTTCGGCGTCGGCTACCTCGTCGCACAACTCTCGCGCAGCGGTGACATACGGGGCGACGAATCACGCGTCAGCGCAGACGCGATGAGGAACGGCCGCGGAGACGACATCTCATCTGAAGATGAAAACTCTGCTGATGAAAATTCTTCTGAGCAGCCGTCAGACGACGCCGCGCCGATTCTGCCTGCGCTCGCGCGCCGCGCCGTCGAGACGTTCGTGCGCGAAGGACACGCGCCGAAGCCGGACGGAGTTTTAGGAGGCGAGCCGCCGTCAGTGCTCGCGAGGCCCGCGGCCTGCTTCGTCTCGATCAAGACCGCTGGCGGTGATCTGCGCGGCTGCATCGGCACGGTCGAGCCTTCGCGCGCGAGCCTCGCCGAGGAGTTGATCGCGAACGCCGTCAGCGCCGCCACGCGCGACCCGCGGTTCCCGCCCGTCGCGGAGTCGGAGCTGGCGGGCCTGCGCTACTCGGTGGACATCCTGCACGAGCCTGAGCCGGCCGAGTTCGCAGACCTCGATCCGAAGGCTTACGGCGTCATCGTCGAAGACGAATCGGGGCGCCGGCGCGGCCTGCTGCTGCCGGACATCGCGGGCGTCGAGACGGCCGCCGAGCAGGTGCGCATCGCGGCGCGCAAGGCCGGCATCGGCCCGCGCGAACCCGTCCGACTCTACCGTTTCCGCGTCGAACGGTTCCGCGAAAATTTCGGTCACACGCAAACTTCAGAATAAGGAGCAAACATCATGGCGAGAGAGAAAGACGACCTCGGCCCCGACGCCGAAGCGCTGCGCGAGAGTGAGATCAAACAGGGCAAGGAGATCAACCCGAACCGCACGGCCGACCTCGGCGAAGCCGGCCAGCACGCGCCCGGCGGCTACTACAACCAGCAGAATGCCAACGAGACGCACATCGATCTCGACGAGCAGTTCCCGGACAAGAAAGGCTGACGCCGGGACGTGCACTAAGCCACCGCCGCAGACGCGGGGAGGGGGAATGATCCGGAAAAAACGATCCGAGAATTTCAGATTCCAGGTTTGAGATCGTTCCGGTCTTCTCTGCGCCTCCAGCACCGTCTGCGCCTGCGGCGGTGAGTCTTCTTTTACCTCGTACTTCAGCCCGGCGACGATCCAGTCTTTCCACCTGCCATAACAGACCGCGCCTCAGCGCCATTGCCGGAAAGCAAAAAAATCCGCTGCACACGCGAGATGTGTGCAGCGGGCAAGTTCCACAGGAGGAAAGGAACTATATTTTAAGTCCGCTAGCGTACTGTGTCAATGAGGCTTACGGCCGGACGCCGCGGCCCGCGCCGTGCTGTTCTTCTCGAAGGCGGGGGAGGGCGTCAGGCGAGCGCCGCCCTGCGCGGAAAGTCTTGGGTCATGGGTAAGAAGAGTTCGCGGCGTAAAGGGGCCGTCGCCGTTTTCGGGGTCATCGCGCTGGTGTACCTCGTCAACCTCGGTCTCGGCGGCCTGCCCGACGACTCGCCTTGGCAGTACGCGGCGGGAGGAGCTTTCCTCGTCGCCAGCGGGGCCGCCTTGGTATGGCTGGAGGGCCGTCCCACGACGCTGCGACTCGACCGCGCGCGGAACACTTGCCGCCTCTCCACCCCGCGCCAGCTTTTCAGCGCGGGCACGGTCGAGACTTTCCCGCTCGACCTCATCCGCGCCGCCAGCGTGAACGAGGTGACGCTGCTCTCGCACGACGGCCCCAGCAGCACGGGCTACGAGGTGAGGCTCGAAACGAAGGACAGGCGCGCCGTCACCGTCTCGCTGGAGAGGTCGCGGCGCGCCGCGGACGGCGTGGCGCGCCGCATCAGAGACTTCCTTAAGGGGAACGGCGACAAGAGGCTGACGGTGCGCCGCGTCCCCTGGCTCATGCTGGCTGTGGGCGGCGCTTTCGTCGTCTGGGGCACGCTGCTAATCTCAAGCGCGCTCGCGGGGTGGCCCTACGCCCTTTGACCGCCGACGCGCCGAGTCGTATGAAGACCTGAAGACGCGGGGAGGTTGGGCATGTCTAAGAAGGCTCCCGCGCGGCGCGGGGCGCGGGCGGGGGTGAGCGATTCCGTGCGCGGGAAGGAAGAAGAAGTCATCCTCGTTGACGAGCGCGACCGCGAGCTGGGTTCGGCGGGGAAGCTGCGCGCGCACGTGGAGGGCGCGCTCCACCGCGCCTTCTCCGTCTTCGTCTTCGACGAGCGGGGGCGGCTCCTCTTGCAGAAGCGCGCCGCGGGCAAGTACCACTCGGCGGGTCTGTGGTCGAACACGGCCTGCGGCCACCCCCGGCCGGGCGAGGGGACGGCCGCGGCAGCGCGCCGCCGCCTGCGCGAGGAGATGAACTTCGACTGCGAATTGCGCGAGGAGTTTTCCTTCCTCTACCGCGCCGAACTCGGAGGCGGCTTGGTCGAGCACGAGTACGACCACGTCTTCGCGGGCACGTTCGCCGGCCTCCCCTCGCCCGACCCGGCGGAGGTCGAGGACTGGGAGTGGGTGGCGGTCGAGGAGCTGCGCCGCAACGTGGGCCGCGAGCCTGCGCGCTACAGCCGCTGGCTCAGGATCGTCGTCGAGGACAGCGGCTGGCACCGCCTCCACGCGCCCGACGGCAGCAGCGGGCACGGCAGACACGCCCAACGACAAAAGCAAAGGGGCGGCACGTTATGATCGCCGCCCCGCGTCGCCGCATGTCGATCAGTTTCTGATACTCACCACAGCCCGCGCCGGGGCGTCGCAACCCTCGGCCCCTTCCCGCCGCCTGATTTTCCAGGCTCACATCGGGTAGCTTTCGGCCAGCTCCATCGCGTCCGGCACGGCCTGGCCGACGCCGAGCGGCAGGTCGGCCTGCAGGCGGTTGTTCCTGAGGTACGCGGCGGCGGCCGGGGCGGGCAGCGGCTTCGAGAAGAAGTAGCCCTGGCTGTACTCGCAGCGCAGCGCGGCGAGTTCCGCGCGCTGGCGGTCGGTCTCCACGCCCTCGGCGACGATCTCCATGCCGAGCGTGTGCGCCAGCGAGACGATGGTGCGGACGATCTCGCGGTACTCGCTCGCCTCGTCCATGCGGCCGACGAAGCTGCGATCCACCTTCAAGGTGTTCACCGGGAAGCGGTGCAGGTACGAGAGCGACGAGTAGCCCGTGCCGAAGTCGTCGATGCCGAGCTGCACGCCGATCTCGCGCAGCCGCCTGAGCATCGCCGTCGCCGCCTCCGCGTTCTCCATCACGGCCGTCTCCGTGATCTCCAACTTCAGGCAGCGCGGGTCGAGGCCGGAATCGGCGAGCGCCCGCTCGATCACCCTGACCAAATCGCGCTGCGTGAACTGCTTGCCCGACAGGTTGACGCTCACGAAGAGCGGCTCCTCGGACGGGAACTCGCGCTGCCACGCGCGCGCCTGCCGGCAGGCCTCGCCGAGCACCCACTCGCCGATGGGGATGATCAGATCGGTGTCCTCGGCCGCCGTGATGAACTCGCCGGGCATGACCAGCCCGCGCTCCGGGTGCTGCCAGCGCACCAGCGCCTCGAACCCGGCGACGACGCCGTCCTCCGTCCGCACGATGGGCTGGTAGTGGAGCCGGAACTCGCCGTTCTCGACCGCGCGCCGCAGCTCGTTCTCCAGCCGCAGGACGGTGACGGCGCGCGCGTGCATCACCTTGTCGAAGATTTCGTAGCGCCCCTTGCCCCGCGACTTGGCGCGGTACATGGCCGTGTCTGCGTCGCGCAGCATCTCGTCGGCGTCGGCGTAGCCGAGCGACGAGAGCGTGATCCCGACGCTGGCCGACGTGAAAATCTCGTGGGGGCCGAGCGTGAAGGGGAGCGCGATCTCCTCTTGGATGCGCTCGGCGGCGCGGACGGCGTCCGTCGATTGTTTGATCCCGTTGAGCAGGATCGCGAACTCGTCGCCGCCGAAGCGCGCCACCGTGTCCTCCGGGCGGACGCACGCGCGGATGCGCTCGGCCACGGTCAGCAGCAGCCGGTCGCCGTGCGCGTGCCCCAAAGAATCGTTGACGTTCTTGAAGCGGTCGAGGTCCATGAAGAGGACGCCGAAGACGTGGTCGTCGTGGCGGCGGGCGTGCTCCGCGGCGAGGCGGAGGTGATCGGTGAAGAGCGTGCGGTTGGCGAGGCCGGTCAGCGAGTCGTGGTAGGCCGCGTGCTGGAGCTGCTCCTGCGCGCGCCGCCGCTCGGTCACGTCCTGCACCTGATAGACGAGGTGCAGCGGCTCGCCCTGAAGATCGCGCACGAGCGAGGCGTTCAACTGCGCCCAGAGCGTGCGCCCCTCCCGGTGGCGCAGCCGCATCTCCAGCGTGTAGCTGACCTCCCCGCCCTGCGTCAGCCGGTACACCTGCGCGAGGTGCTCGCCCAGCTCCTCCGGATGCACGACGGACTGCATGTCCGTGGCGAGCAGCTCCCGCTCGCCGTAGCCGAGCATGGCGCAGAGCGACTGGTTGACCTCGATCCAGCGCCCGCCGGGCGCGACGAGCGCCATGCCGACGGCCGCGTTGTCGAAGGAGCTGCGGAACTGCTCCTCGCTCTGCCGTAGCTGCCGGCTGATGGCGCGCTGCTCCTCGGCGTGGCGCTCGGCCTGCTCGGCCTGCGCCAGCGTGGCCTGCAACTGCTTGCGGTAGGTCTGGTAGGTGAAGTAGATGATCGTGATGATCGGGATCATCACCATCAGCGCGTAGAAGCCGTGCCCGTTGACGAGCCTCGCCGTGGCCCCGGCCGCCGAGGCCCCGGTGAAGTAGGTGACGGAAGTCCAGAGGTAATGCTCCCGCCAGACCTGTCGGAAGGGCAGGCCGAGTTTCATCGACTGCCGAAACGCCGGGATGCCGGAGTTGACGAGGAACTGCACGCAGCCCATCACGCAGACGGCCGTGACGAACTCGCCGGAGAGCGCCCCGCGGCCCAGTTCGACGGGCGGCCCGAAGAGTCGGCCGACCGCCGCGGCCGTGACGAAGGTGGAGATCGCGAGCAGCCCCGCGTTGAAGAACCTCGTCAGCCAGAGCTTGGCGAAGCGGAAGGAGGAGCAGAAGGCTTCGGCGGCGGCGAGCAGGACGGCTGCCTCCGCGCCGTAGAGCAGCAGCGTCAGGAAGATGAAGCTGTCGGAGACGGTGATCTGAACCTTATGACGGGAGAACTCGATGCCGAGGCGGGAGCCGAAGCAGAGGGTCACGGCGGCCAGGATCAGGAAGCGCAGGTCGATCTCCGAGACGGGGAGGTGGAAGAGGCAGTACAGGGAGACGGCCGCGCCGAGGGCCGGAATCAGTCGCAGGTAGGTCTGATGGAAGCGTTGACTGCTCAAGGGGTGCTGCTCGCGGGCGTCGTCCTGCCGCGCCTTCCGGTTAGAGCGGGTGAGGGTTTTTGGCCGAGACGAGGTGCGGCCGGCCCCACCTTGGCGAGTGGCGTGCCAGTGACTCGTGAGGGGTTTGCGGGGGATTTGCCCGGAAAAACGGGGCGGGGTCGCGCGGCGTGCGCCTGCGCGCCGGTCAGTCTGACAGCAGACCGGTCACACGGACTACCCGCGCGTCAGACTGACGGGGAGAGGCCGTTAGCTGTCTGTGTCTGTCGATAACCGTCAGTTACGCCAGCCCCGCGCCCTACAGATAGACCTTGTCGTAATCGCCGAACGGGACGCCGCCGACCCTCTCGTAGAAGTTCAGCGCCGCGGAGTTGCGGGCAGCCACGAAGCCGCAGAAGGCCGGCGCCCTGTCGAGGAGGGCGCGGCTCATCGCCGCCCAGCAGCGCCGCCCGTAGCCTTTGAGCCGGTGCGCGGGGCTGACCCACACGCCCTCGATGTAGGACGCCTGCGGCGTCTCGGCGACCACGTCGGCCTTGAAGATCAGCTCTCCGTCCTCGATCAAGGCCCACACCTTCCCCCGCTCGACGCGCAGCGCGCACCTGCGCCGAAACCCTTCGGCGTCTTCGGCCAGCGGGTTGACGCCCGACTCCTCGAAGACCATCCGGGCGTGGGCCTCGACGATCTGATCCAGGTCTTCCGGGGCGGCCCGCCGCAGCCCCACCCCGCCGCAGTCCGCGCCGGCCGTTTGCGAGAACTCGTAGAAGAACTCGCGGCAGAACATGCGAGGCGCACGCCCGCCGACGGCGTAGCAGTCCCAGAACGACTCGATGTCGTGCGCCTCGCCGACGATCATCCTGACGGACGGGCAGGCGCGCGCGCGCGCGGCGAAGGCCGAGAGAGCGGCGGGCGTGCGCGCCTCGAACATGGTGGCGCGGCCGACGAGGGCCAGCCCTTCGAGCCGCCCGCCACGGCCGCGGCAGGCGTAGAAGCTGCCCGCTGGCGCGGGGACGACCGGCCCGTGCTGGCGCAGCAGGCCGGCCATCACCACCGTGTGCAGTGGCCGCTCGCCGAGGAAGGCGAGCGCTTCGTCTCTGTCTGTGTCTGCGAGAGCCTCGGCCCGCGGCGGCCCGTCTGTGATTGCTGCTGTGAGGGTTGCTGCCATGAGTTTTCCAGTGGCTCCGACCCCGTCGCTTCTGCACGACCGGGCCGTGTCGTCGGCAAAGACCGGCACGGCGTAAGGCTGCGCGGTCTCCGGCAAAGGTAGCGCCCGATCAGGGATCGGGCCGCGAACCAATGGCGAGCGGCGTGCCACAGGAATGAGGTGCGGCGAGTGAGCCGGGAACGCCAAGCTTTCCGGCTGTCCCGGCGATCAGCGTGGGGGGATAGAGTCAGGCCGACCGACTGACTCAGCCAACATCGGTCAGCGCCGCGGTCATTATGAAATACGCTTCCTGTGAGTTCGAGGCGAAAGCCGGACTCCGATTTACGAGGCGCTGATCCTTCAGGACTCTTCGGCGGGGCGGGTGCGGTCGAGGACGTGGCGGGCGATCTCGACGCGGTTGGCGAAGTCCTTCTTCGCGAGGATGCGGCTGATGTGGTTCTCGACGGTGCGGACGCTGACATTGAACTCTGCCGCGATCTCCTTGTTCGACAGCCCGCGCGCCACGGCCGCGGCCACGCGCTCCTCGGCCTCCGTCAGCGCCTCGTCGTGGAAGTCTTCGCGCGCCGGCTCTGTTTGCGACGAGCCGACGAGCCGCGCGATCTCGGCGTGCGTGCGCCGGACGCGGTCGAGGATGTTGCGTATGACGGCGACCAGCTCGTCCGGCTCGAAGGGCTTGACGAGGTAGGCGTCAACGCCCGAGCGGAAGCCCTCGATGCGGTCGGCCGTCTCGTCCTTCGCCGTGAGGAAGACGACGGGCGTGAGCGCCGTGCGCGGGCTGGCGCGGAGCTGGCGCGCGAGCTGGTAGCCGTCCATGCCGGGCATCCGTATGTCGCTGACGACGAGATCGGGCACGCCCTCGGCGACGCGCACCAAGGCCTCCGCGCCGCTGCGCGCCGTCATCACGTCGAAACCCTCGGCGCGCAGGCAGGCGGCCACAGCGCGCAGCAGGTTCGGCTCGTCGTCAACCACGAGTAACCGGCTCGACATCCTTCGCCTCCTCAACCTCCCGTGCGCCCGGCTGCCACGCGGGCAGTTGCACGGTGAACACCGCCCCGCCCTCTTTGCCCGGCGGCGGGCTTTGCGCGTGGATCGTCCCGCCGAGTTGATGGACGATACTGCGCGCCAGATACAGTCCGAGTCCGACGCCCGGCGCTTCCCCGCCCTCCGGCGCCACATCCGATCCACCGCCCGCGTCCGCGGCAGTCGCCGCAGGGCGGCCCCTGAAAAACTTCTCGAAGACGAGCGGCAAATCATCCCGCCGGATGCCGCAGCCCGTGTCCTCGACCGCGATCTCGACCGCGCCCGGCTCGCCCGACGCGCCGGCCCGGATCGTCACGCGCCCGCCCGCGGGCGTGTACTTGATCGCGTTCTCGGCGAGGCTGCACACCACGCGCCGCAGCGCGCCCGCGTCGCTCAACACGTGCGGGACGCCTTCGCCCGCCCCGGCCGCGAGAGCGACGCCGCGCACCTCCGCGGCGCGCGCGGCGACGCGCACGCACGCGCCCACCACCTCGACGGGATCGACGCGTGACAGCGCGACGCGGTACGCGCCCGACTCGATGCGCGAGAGGTCGAGCAGATTCAGGACGAGATCGATCTGGCGGTCGCACTCGGCCGCGATGGTCTCCAGGTACTCGCCGCGCTCCTCGTCTGTGAGCCGCCCGCGCTGCAACACGCGCGTCAGCGTCTTGATCGTCGTCAGAGGTGTGCGCAGCTCGTGCGAGACGCTTGAGACGAACTCGGATTTCAACCTGTCCAGTTCCTTGAGCCGCTCCTCGCGCTCGGCGATCTGCCCGGCCATCAGGTTGAACGACTGGCCGAGTTCGCCGATCTCGCCGCCGCCTCGCGCCGGGGCGCGCGCCGTGAGATCGCCCGCGCCGAGGCGGCGGGCCGTCTCGCGCAGGCGCAGGAGCGGGCGCGCGAGCGTGCGGCCGACGAAGAGCGCCGCCGCCA
>DATHBT010000291.1:0-4150 GCA_035295985.1 Pyrinomonadaceae bacterium
AGTTTTTAAAGCGTGATGTAGGAAGTGGGCGCGACTGAGATTCAGTCGCGCCCACTTCCTTTTTCGTGTCTCCTGTCTTGCGGGGCATCTCGCGCGGCCGGGAGCGCCGGCCGGGTCTGAAGTGCTGAAGTGCTTCGGCCCGCCCTCACAGGCTGCCGTCGATGGTCGTCACGCTGCGCGCGTTCGTGTCGAAGGTGTACTCGTACTCAGTGACGAGCAGCGAGATGGGTCGCGTGTACCGCACGGTTGCGGTAATGTGCCCGCCCTCGCGGGCGACCTTGAGCGTCGCGTCCTCCGGCACGCCGTGCTCCTTGAACCCCTTGCGCAACTGCTGCTCGACCCAGGCGTTCGGCTTGTTCGCCACCGCCGCGTTGTTGACCGCGTCCTGCACGAACCGCTCGAAGGCCCACGCGCGGTAGGCCGCCGGCACGAACTGCGCGCCGACGTAGACGAGCGCGGCGATGGCCGCCATCACCAGCAGGAACTTGAGCCGCGCGCCGCCGCGCTCTCCCGCGCGCGCGGCTGCGGGACGACGCTCGCCCGATTCGTTCATCTGCCTTCCTCCCCCCATCCGTTCCGGCCCGCGGCCGGCGCGAGTCCCGCGCGGATCGCTTCGCGCACGACGCGCGCCGGCACCTCGCGCGCGGGCACGACGCGCGCGCGCCCGATCCCTTCGAGCAGAACCCAGTGGAGCTGCCCGCCCGCGGACTTCTTATCCGCCTCGGCCGCGGCGAGGACGGCGGAGGCGTCGAGGTCGTCGGCGCGCGGCAGCGGCCCGGCCAGTGCGACCGCCTCCCTGAGTGATTGTAGCCCCGCCGCGTCGAGCAGGCCCAGTCTTTTTGAAATCTCCGCGGCGACGACCATGCCGTGCCCGACCGCCTCGCCGTGGCGGAATCGGCGATAACGGGTCACGGCTTCGAGCGCGTGCCCGACCGTGTGGCCGAAGTTGAGGACGCGGCGCGACGGCCGCCCGCGCGCGCCGTCGCCCTCCAACCTCTCGCGCTCGTCCGCCGCGACGACGCGGGCCTTAAAAGCGCAGTGCTCCGCGATCAAATCGGCCAGAGATTCCACGTCCGCACCGCCCGCCGCGAGAAAGTCTCGCGTGCGTTTGAAAAGTCGCGGCCCCGCGACCGCACCGTGCTTGACGGCTTCGCACCAGCCGGCGGTCAGTTCGCGCGGAGGGAGCGTTCGCAAGGCGTCAGTGTCGGCGACGACGGCGCGCGGCTGGTGGAATGTGCCGATCAGGTTCTTGCCGGCGCGCGCGTTGACGCCTGTCTTGCCGCCGACCGCGGCGTCTATCTGCGCGAGCAGCGTCGTCGGAACCTGGATAAATGCGACGCCGCGCAGATAGACGGACGCGGCGAAGCCGGCCAGATCACCGACCACCCCGCCGCCGAGCGCGACGACCGCGTCCGTGCGTTCGAGCCGACGGCGCGAGAAGAAGTCGAGCGCGCGCTCGGCCTCTCGCAGCGTCTTGTGACGCTCGCCGTCGCCCGCGAGGAAAGTCTCGACGCCGAAGCCGGAGGCGCGAAGCGAGGCCGCCGCCCGACGGCCGTAAAGGCCGAGGACGGTCTCATTCGAGACGATGACCACGCGCCGCGCGCGATTCCGTAGAGCGCCGCGAGCCGCCTCGCCGAGCCGCGCGAGTGCGCCCGGCCCCGCCAGGATGTCGTAGCTGTCACGCGCGCCGAGGCGCACACGCACCGTCCGCATCTTCAAATCAGCCCGCAAAAATTTACGACAGCGACGCTCTCACCATCCGGCCTGTCGTGGGAAGAACTACTCGCCGTCAATCATCGTGAGGGAGTTGGACAACAGCTCGGCGTCGGGGCGCGGCGCGCCGAGGAGCGCGGCCAGCTCCTCCGCCGTGTGGCGCGACCCGGTCGTCCACACGTCGATCAACTCGTCGCCCGCCGCGCGCGAGACCCACCAGCGCGTGCCGTGGCGCGTCCGCAGGTACTCGCCCACGGACGCGGCGAACAGGCGCGCGCGCACGTCCTCCGCCGCGTTCATGCCTTCGCCGAGCGCGTCCGAGAGGCGAAGCGCGGCCGGCTGGCGGAAGCCCGTCGCCTCTGTGAGTCTTTCGGCGTAAGCCTCAGCCGCCGCTTCCGTGCGCGCGCCCGCCGCGCGCTGGAGTTCCAACCAGTCGAGCGCGAGCGCGCAGGCGCGGCGCGCGTCGTGAAGCTCCGTGAGCGCGCATGCCGCCGCGATCCCGCGCGCCACGTTGGAGGCCGTGCCGAGGTGGCGCTCCACCCACACGGGGTCTGTGAAGAGGTGTCGGAAGAGCAGCGCGAAGCCCGCGGGGACTGAAGCGTCCGGCCCGCGAACGAACTCGGGGTAGCGCGCGGCAAGTTCGGGTGAAACCCACGCGAGCTGCCGCGCTCGCGCCGCCGCCTGAAAGAACCGCTGATAGAAGTCCGCGCCCGCGCGCGGCGCGAAGACGAGGCGCACGTCTTCCGGCGGACTCGGCGCGAAGCAGGTTGCGCCTCCCGAGCCTGCGCGCGCGGACTCCTCGCCGGCGAGTTTGTTCTGACGGCCCGCGCGGATTCCGAGTCCGCCCGTCACGGCCTCGAAGGCGGCGGGGGCGTCGCGGGCCGGGAAGTATTCGTCGAGGCGCGCGAGGCGGGCGAGAGAGAAGGCGTCGGCACGGTCGGGGTTTCGTGCGAACTGCGGCGGGAGGTTGAGCGCGGCCCAGCGCGCGAGGCGCGAGGAATAAGGGGCCGCGGTTATTTCCAGGAACAGATCGGCCTCGGCGGCGAGCTGCCCCACGTCCGTCCGTGTCGCGCCGGAGCGGAGCGCGCCGAAATCGTCGAAGCCCAACTCGCGCGACGCCCCGCGAAGCGATTCGATCCGGGCAGCGCGTAAATCGTCGCAGGCCGAGAGCGAGTCCAGCCAGCGCGCCGCGAGTTCGCGCCGCCGCGCGGCGTCCGGCTCGGACGCGAGCAGCGCAGGCACGTCCTCCGCGCCGTAACGCTCGCCCCCCCAATCGACGCGCGCCGAAGACTCGCAACGCGAGAGTTCGTCCGACACTTCGGCCGCGCGCCGCTCCGCGTAGCCGAGGCGGGCCGCGCCCAGGAGCGACGAGAGGGCGGCCCGCTCCGTCTCGAAGCCCGCGGGCGTAGCGTCTCGCTCGTGCTCCAAATCCGCGACCGCCTCGCGCGCCCACAGGTCGGCGTAGCGGTCGCGCAGGGGCGCGAGGTCGAGGCGCGCGGAGCGCCCCGCGTAAAACTCGTAGGCCGCGCGCTCGCGCGCCGCGCGGTAGGCGGAGAAGTCGCGTCGGTAGTCGCTCGCCTTCATACGGCGCGTGGTTCGGGCGGGCCGGGACTCAAACTGCCGCGGGTCGGAATCGGGGAAGACGGGCGGGATTGTAGCACGCGGGCGGGCGCGTCTTTGGCGGCGCGCGGTACGAACCCGGCAGGCCCGCTGTCAGACGCAAAAAGAACTGGCGCGGCAAACTTGGGGAATGCCGCGCCAGCCCTAATTCGTGGTCACTGTCCTCACCCCAGCAACCACTGAGACGGAGGATCCACCAACCGTCTCTCTTGCCCCACAATATACATCGCAACGCCCGTGCCGTGCAAGTGGTGTCTCGAATTTTTTTAGCGCGGCCCCCGGTTTTGCTGGCTTTAATCGCGAGACGGCCCCGCCGACGCGCCGGCCCGCGCCCGGCCTCGCCGGCCACTGGTGTAATTGTTACACGAACCGACGAGTAAACTTTTCACCCAGTGGCGAATTTACGCACCGCCGAGAGCGCCCCTGATGACGGAGGCCAGCCGTTCGGCCAGCCGCTCGATCTCCTCCTGCCGCCGGCCCTCGATCATCACGCGCGCCAGCGATTCCGTGCCCGAGTAGCGCAGTAGCAGGCGGCCCTGGCCGGCGAGTTCCTCCTCGACGCGCCGGGCCTCGGCGGCGATCTCGGCCACCTCCTCGAAGGGCCGCTTCTCGGCGACGCGGACGTTGACGAGCACCTGCGGGTAGCGCGTGAAACCTTCGGTCATGCGGTCGAGCGGCGCGTCCGTTTCGAGCATCGCGCGCAGCAGGAAGAGCGTGGTGATGAGGCCGTCGCCCGCGAGGCTGGCCGAGGGGATGATGACGTGGCCGGACTGCTCGCCGCCGAGCGCCGCCCCGGTCGCCATCAGCTCTTCGAGCA
>DATHBT010000292.1:0-6417 GCA_035295985.1 Pyrinomonadaceae bacterium
GTCCGCGAACGAGAAAGCGGACGACGGCACGACGCTCCTCATGCTCGGCGCGGCGGCCGGCCGCGCCAACCTCGTACAGCTCCTGCTCTCGTCGGGGGCCGCGCTCGCGGCGCGCAACGACGCGGGCGACACGGCCCTGACGCTCGCGGGCGCGTCCGGCGCGCAGGAAGTCGTCAAGCTCCTGCTCTCCTCCGGCGCTCCCGTTGACGAGCAGAACGGCGCGGGGAGAACCCTGCTGATGATGGCCGCCGAGAGGCCGGACAAAGTTTTCCTGAAATACCTGCTCGGCGCACGGCCGCAGGTCAACCTCGCCGACCGTGAAGGCCGCACCGCGCTGATGTTCGCCGCCGCGCGCGGCCACAAGGACAACGCCAAGCTCCTGCTCGACGCCGGGGCGGACGCCGCCCTCGCCGACAGGCAGGGCAAGACCGCCTACGTGCTGGCGCAGGAGAACCGCCACAACGACACCGCGGGCACCGTGCGGCCGAAGAAGCAGAAGAATTAGATCGGTTTACGGATCAGTGTGCGTGTGGAGGTCAGTACCTCCCGCTACAGCGGGCGGTACTGACCTCCACACGCAATTGGGCGGCGGCGCGTCAGTCTTTGGCGACGAGGATCAGGCCGAGGACGCAGAAGGCGAGGCCGAGCAGGTGGCGCAGCGTCAGCTCTTCTTTGAAGAACAGCAGCCCCGTGGGGACGAGCAGCGCCGTGACGGCGACGTTGATCGCAACGGCCGTCGTGCTCACGCGCCAGCCCGCGCGGTAGGCGAGCAGGACACCAACCTCGATGGCGACGACCGCAAAGCCTACGGCGAACACCGCCCAGTTAGCCGATCTGAGCGTTCCCACGAAGGAGCTGCCGCCGGGGTAGAAGCGCGCGCAGACGGCGCACAGGGCGGCCCCGACCGCGTAGGCGACGACGGTCGCGTGGAAGGGGTTCGCGCCCTTCGGGATCGATCTCTGCGAGAGGTGGTAGAGGAGGCTCCCGCCGACCGCCACGGCGAAAGGTAGGTAGTAAGCCCGCATACGCGCGCGGCCTTTAGCCCGGCGGCCAGGTGAGTTCGCGCCCGCCGAGGACGTGGACGTGGAGGTGGAAGACGGACTGGCCCGCGCCCGCGCCCGTGTTGACGACGGTGCGGTAGCCCGTCTCGGCCAGCCCGTGATCGTTGGCGACGCGCGAGGCGACGCGCATCAGGTGGCCCATCAGCGCCTCGTCGCGCTGCCCGATGTCGTCGAGGGATTCGACGTGCTCCTTCGGGATGACGAGAGCGTGGACCGGGGCCTGCGGGTTGATGTCGCGGATGGCGACGGCGCGCGCGTCCTGGTAGAGCACGTCGGCGGCGACCTCGCCGTTGATCATTCGGCAGAATAGGCAGTTGTCTTCGGGCATCGGGGCTATTAAATCACAATCCTCTCGGCTCGGTTCAAAAAAACTTCTCAGGCGGCGCCCACTTCCGCGAGCGGCGGGAGCTGCGCCGTGACGGATTCGCGCACGCGCTCGATCTCGGCGCCCACCGCGCGCAGCTTCGACTCGATCTTCTCGTAGCCCCGGTCGATGTGATAGACGCGCTCGACCGTGGTCTCTCCCTCTGCGACGAGGCCGGCCAGGACGAGGCAGGCTGAGGCGCGAAGGTCTGACGCCTGCACGCGCGCGCCCGCGAGGCGCGACGGGCCTTCGACGACGGCCGTGCGACCGCTGATCTGTATGCGCGCGCCCATGCGCTGCATCTCGGAGGCGTGCATGAAGCGGTTCTCGAAGATCGTCTCGGTGATGTGGCTCGTCCCCACGGCCTGCGTCATCAGGGCCATGTACTGCGCCTGCATGTCAGTGGGGAAGCGCGGGTGCGGCTCGGTCACAACGTCGCGCGCTTTCAAGCTCCCGGCGCCGCAGCCGACGTGCAGGGTGTTCTGGTTGATCTCCTCGATCTCCACGCCCGCCTCGCGCAGCTTCGCGATGACGATGGCCGAATGTTCGGGGCGGCAGTCCCTGATCTCAAGCTCGCCGCCCGTGATGCAGGCGGCGACGAGGAAGGTGCCCGTCTCGATCCGGTCGGGGATGATCGTGTGCTCGGCCCCGCCCAAAGATTCGACGCCGTCGATCGTGACGGTCGGCGTGCCCGCGCCGCGCACGCGCGCCCCCATGCGGTTCAGCAATTCCGCGAGGTCTGCGATCTCCGGCTCGCGCGCGGCGTTATGCAGGACGGTGCGGCCTTCGGCGAGCGCGGCGGCCATCATCAAATTCTCCGTGCCCGTGACCGTCACCTTGTCGAAGTGGACTTCCGCGCCCCGCAACCGACCGCGCTGCGGCGCGCGCGCGACGACGTAGCCGGATTCCAGAGAGACTTCAGCGCCCAACACCTTGAAGCCTTCGAGGTGCAAATCAATCGGACGCGTGCCGATGGCGCAGCCGCCGGGCAGGCTGACCTTCGCCTTGCCGAAGCGCGCGAGCAGCGGGCCGAGGGCGAGCACGGACGCGCGCATCGTCTTGACGAGATCGTAGGGCGCTTCAAACAGCTCGATGTTGGCGGCCGTGATCTTGTGCGTACGGAGTTCCGGCCGCAGAACCTGCGCGCCGAGGTCTTCGAGGAGCCGCCCCTGCGTGATGATGTCGCGCACGTAGGGGACGTTGTGCAGCGTGACGCTTTCGGGCGTGAGCAGCGCCGCGGCCATGCAGGGCAGCGCCGAGTTCTTCGCGCCGCCGATCGAGACGCGGCCCGCGAGCTTGCGCCCCCCCCTGATGCGAAACTTGTCCATAAGAAGGCAGAGGTTAGAGGTCAGAGGTCAGAGGTCAGCCGGAATCAGTTTTTTCGACTGAGTCTCTCACCTCTGGCCTGTAACCTCTTGTGTGACTTGGATTCTATCACGCCCGCCGGGCGGCGACTAGCGGGCGTTCTGGCGACCGGCCGCGCTCACGGGTTCAGCCTGAGCGCGACGGTGCGGGGGATGCCCTGCAAGTCTCTGTGGATATCAAGCGTCGTCCAGACACGCGGATCGACAAGCAGGCGGACGGCCTCGTGCTGGTTGAAGCCGATCTCGAAGAGGAGTTGGCCGCCCGCTTTGAGAAACAGCGGAGAGTCTGCGAGCAGGCGGCGGATGACGGAGAGGCCGTCGCCGCCGGGGGTCAAGGCCACGCGCGGCTCGTGGTCGCGCACCTCGCGTTGGAGGCCGGGGAGGTCGTCCTCGGCAACGTAGGGTGGGTTCGAGACGATAATGTCGAACGCCTGCGCCGCAGGGTCGAGCGCGGAGAGGCAGTCGGAGGCGACGAGCGCGAGCCGCGGGGCGACGCCGTGACGCGCGGCGTTGCGCGCGGCGACCCGGAGCGCCCGCAACGAGATGTCAACGGCGACGGCGCGTACGTCCGCTCGCTCGTGGAGCACGGCGACGGGGATGCAGCCCGAACCCGTGCCCACGTCGCAGAGGAGGGGCGAGGGCACGCCTTTCAGGAGTTCGAGCGCGGCCTCGACGAGCAGCTCGGTCTCCGGGCGCGGGATGAGGACGGCCGCGTTAACCTCGAAATCCAACCCGTAAAACTCCTGCCGCCCCGTGACATACTGCAACGGCTCGCCCGCCGCGCGGCGGCGCGTGCGCTCGCGAAAGGTCGAGAGCACGTCCGCCGGCAACTCGTCATCGTCGTGTGCGATGAGAAAAGCGCGGTCGCGCCCGGCCGTGGCGGCGAGCAGAGTCGCCGCCTCGCGCCTCGCGTCGGCCACGCTGCCCGCGCGCAAAACCCCCGCCGCCTCGGAGAGAGCGCCCGCAATCGTCGCCGGAGAAGCTGGCGGGCCGCCGGAAGCCGCGGCGGCGCTCCCCGCGCCATCCTCCGCCGCGCCGAGTCCGGCGTTTGACGCCGTCTCGTCGGCGTCAGCGCTCGCGCCGGTGTTCGTGTGTTTGCTCATCTCCTTCGTCTCGGTATAATACCCGCACCCCAAAGCAAACGAGAATTTTTCGGCGGGCGGCGCGCGCCGTGCGTCCGAGCGGTGTCGTCGGCGGGCACGCCCGCGGGGAGGGCGGAGGCGTTATGAAGTCTGAGTTTCACATCAAGGGGATGCACTGCGAGTCGTGCGCCGTCGAGATCAAAGAGACTCTGGAGACGACGGCGGGCGTGCGTCAAGCGGACGTAACGTTCAACGGCAAGACGGCCAACGTCGAGTACGACGACGCGGTCGTGCAGCGCGAAACGATCATCAAGAAGATTCAAGACCTCGGCTACCAGGCGACCATAGCCGACGAGCCGCAACGGGAGGCCCGCGTGGCCTGAACGAAGACAAACGGGGGAACACTTTCCGATGGACGAGAGACGAGAGCAGGCGGTGGACGCAGAGGGCACGACCACGACCGAGGGGCGCGAGATCATCCAGCGCCTGCGCGATCAGGGCTTCGAGGGCGACGACGAGCGGCTGGCCGTGGCCCTGGGCCGCCCCGTCGAACAGGTTCAAGCCTGGACGCGCGGCGAGGGCGAAACGGTTGATGACGACATCGTCATGAAGGCCCGCGGCATCGCGAAGGAGCGTGGGCTGGACATCGGGTGAAACGAGCTATTAGCTGTTAGCTATTAGCTGTTGGCCGGAAGCGATCCGTTCTCGTTTCGATCCGGTCAAGTTTTGCTAATAGCTAACAGCTAATAGCTAACAGCTTCTTTGGAAGCCGTCGGGCATTCGCAGTTTCTTCCCCGTACAACGTGAGTGAGTTGCGTTCCTCCTGTAGCGCGACCGTGGAACCCCCAAGACGCCGAGAGGCTTTGGGGGTTCGGTCGTTTCGGGGGCGGCGTTCAACAAGGTTGGTGGGAAGGAGCCGAAGGGTAAGATGACGAGCGCCGCGACGAAGAGCCTGCTCCTGTTCGCCCTGAACTGGCTGGACGCCGAGCTGACGATCATCTGGGTGCGTTCGGGCTGGGCCACCGAGGGCAACGGGCTGATGGCGCACCTGCTCGACGCGGGCGACCTGCCCTTCCTCGCCGTCAAGCTCACGGTCGGCGCCGTCGCCGCCTACATTTTTTACCGCTTCTCGACCTTGCGGCTCGCGCGCCGCGGGGTCGCCTTCGCCCTCGGCCTCTACCTCTGCCTGATGCTCGTCCACGCCGCGACGGGTTTGACCGGCTCCGGCCTCGTCGAACCCGAATCGCCCCTCGCGCACCTGACGCGCCTGCCCGAAACACTGCTCTCCTTCATCTCCTGAAACCGCGCCTGGTCTAAACTTCCGCGCCGCGCCCCGCGTATCTCGTTTCTGTGACGGCCCGGCCGCGGGGCCGTGAGGAACTGTCGAGAACTCGGCCCGCGCGTGCGCGCAACGACCACTTCCGGGCCGGCATCTCAACGAGTCGTAAGCCCGGCCGCGTCACATTTTGAAACTTCGCGGGCGTGAACGGTGAATACTGAACGGCGGTTCCCGTCGATTCACGATTCACGATTCACGCTCTTACAGAGGTCGCCATGTACAGAGTTTCCGCACGACTGATTCTCGTCATCGCCTTCGTCTCTGCGCTCTCGGCCGCGTCGCTGGTCTATTTCCTGGACCGCTACGGCGCGCGCGTCGTCGAGCGCCCGTCCGCGGCCTTCACCGAGTCGCCGCCCGCGGGGATCACCGCGCCCTCGGTCGCCTCCGACGAGCAGAACAACATAGAGGTCTATCGCACGGTCTCGCCCGGCGTAGTCTTCATCACCTCGACCACGGCGAGCCGCAGCTTCTTCGACGTGGGCGAGCGCGAGGGTACCGGCTCCGGCTCGGTGATCGACCAGCAGGGCCACATCCTGACGAACAACCACGTCGTCGAGGGGGCCGAACGTCTCACCGTCAGCTTCGGCGAGAACACCTACCCGGCGCGCATCGTCGGCCGCGACCCGGACACCGATCTGGCCGTCATCAAGGTTGACGCGCCGCGCGAGCAGCTCCGTCCCGTCGCCTTCGGCGACTCCGAGCGGCTCGTCGTCGGCCAGAAGGTCTTAGCCATCGGCAACCCCTTCGGCTTCGCGCGCACGCTCACCACCGGCGTCATCAGCGGCCTGCAACGCCCCATCCGCTCGCGCAACAACCGGCCCATCGAAGGCGCGATCCAGACGGACGCCTCGATCAACCCCGGCAACTCCGGCGGGCCGCTGCTGGATTCGTCGGGCCGCATGATCGGCATCAACACGCTCATCTACTCGCCTTCGGGCGCGTCGGCCGGCGTCGGCTTCGCCGTGCCCGTCCAGATAGCCAGGCGCATCGTGCCGCAGCTCATCCAGAACGGCGCGGTCGTCCGGCCCAAGCTCGGCATCATCCCCTTCAACGTCCGCAACCTGCAGGTTCGCCTGCCCGTCAACGAGGGCGTCGGCATCTACCAGGTCTCGCCGAACGGCCCCGCCGCCGCGGCCGGCCTGCGCGGCTTGCAGCAGACGGAGGACGGCGACGTTGCAATCGGCGACATCATTCTCTCAATCGACGG
>DATHBT010000293.1:0-9038 GCA_035295985.1 Pyrinomonadaceae bacterium
AAGCAGGCGGCGGCCGCTAAGGGTCGTGGGAACATTCTCATTTTCAGTTGACTCCTGGGAGGGCGGCGGGGACCCGGAGATAAAATCCTGCGGCAAGTTTTACGCAATAACGCGTGCCGCGTTCCAAAATAATGTTCGGGCGGGCGGCGCGCCGTCCGGGATTCGGGTGAGTGGGGACGGGTCGCACTCACCACAGAGACACGGAGAACACGGAGGGGCACGGAGAGTTGAACGCTTTCCTCTGTGCTACCTCTGTGTCCTCTGTGCCTTCGTGGTGAGTCGAGATCAGAAAGCGTTCAAGTCGAATCTCAAACCAGGCGCACGATCAGATCGTGACGACTTCAAGCTCCGGGTCGATCTCCTGCTGGAGCATCCCCTCGATTGCCATCAGCGTCCCTGAGAGCGAGCTGGGGCAACTGCCGCACGCGCCCTGGTACTTGATCGTCAGACGCTTGTCTTCGAGGCCGACCACTTCGAGCCAGCCGCCGTCGGCCGCGAGGTACGGCCGGATGCGCTCGTCCAGAATCTCGTTGATCCGCAGCAGTCGCGGGTCGTCGCTCAAGACCGCGCCGAGCGCGCCGCCGAGAGCGCCCGCGCCGGCCGTCGCCGCCGCTGCGGCAGCGCCGTTGCCCGCGCCGGCCGCAGCGCGGATGGGCACGGCGAGCCGCGGGAGGAGATCGTCCCAGTCCTCTTCCTCCTGCTTCTCGACCGTGATCATGTTGCCCATGTAGAAGACGGAGACGACCGGCCCCACGTCGAATATCGAGTTGGCGAGCGGATCACCCTCGGCCTCCGCACGGTTGCGGAACGAGCGGGCCGCGCCAGTCGTGACCGGCTCGCGCAGGACGAACTTGACGGCGTTCGGGTTCGGCGTCTCTTCGATGTTGTCGATCTTCGGCATCAAACTTCTCCCAAAATGATTCCCATGCTGCTCGCGCCAGTCAGTCAGGCCGGCGCACAACCTGAATACCCTATGCGCCTTGATTATACCCCGCCGGGGCGGGCGGCCGCACCCACCGGGGTGGCGGGGAAGCGGCCCGCGGCGCGTTTTAAAAAAATAATTCGGGGCGGGGACGCGCAAAATATAAGTTGCTAAAATCCCCGGCCCGTCGTATAGTCCAGGTCTCACTTGTCCCCCTTTTACAGGTGAGACAAGTTGAGACGAGAGGCAGACGGTAGCGAGGGCCGCCTGCCTCTTGCTTTTTTAGCTGTTAGCTATTAGCTATTAGCTGTTAGCCAGACAAAGGCGGACAGCCCCGGCTTCTAGCTGACAGCTTTTCTCTTTTTGGTTTGGTTTTAGCTAATGGCTAACGGCTAATAGCTAACAGCTTCTCATGAACATCGGCATCACGGTCTATCCGACTTACGGCGGGAGCGGCATCGTCGGCTCGGAGCTGGGGAAGGAGCTGGCGGCTCGTGGGCACAGCGTCCACTTCATCGCGTCGAGTTTGCCGACGCGGCTGACGGAGCTCGGCGAGCGGGTGTGCTTCCACGAGGTGGAGATGATGTCGTACCCGCTCTTCGAGCACCAGCCGTACACGCTGGCGCTGGCGACTAAGATGGCGACCGTCGCAGAGAACGAACGATTAGACCTGCTCCACGTCCACTACGCCATCCCGCACTCGATCAGCGCCATCCTCGCGCGCGAATCCCTGAAGCCGCAGCGCCGACTGCCCGTCGTCACCACGCTGCACGGAACCGACATCACGCTCGTCGGATCGGATCGCACCTACCTGCCCATCACGCGCTACGGCATCGCGCAGTCGGACGGGGTGACGGCCATCTCCGAATACCTGAAGCGCGCGACCGTGGAGACCTTCGGCCCCGGAGAGATCGAGGTCATCCCGAACTTCGTCTGCGGCTCGGAGTATTTCCGGCGCGACGTGCCGGAGTTGCGTCGAACGCTCGCGCCCGGCGGCGAGCCGCTCTTGGTTCACGTCTCGAACTTCCGGCCCGTCAAGCGGCCAGTCGATTGCGTCGAGATTCTGGCCGGCGTGAGGAGGCGCGGCGTGCGTGCGCGGCTCGTGATGGTGGGCGACGGGAGCGAGCGCGGGGCGGCCGAGCACCGCGCCCGCTGCCTGGAAGTCGATGGGCACTGCTCGTTCGTCGGGAAGCAGCCGCGCATCGCGGACTACCTGTCGGCCGCGGACGTGCTGCTGCTGCCTTCGGAGCAGGAGTCGTTCGGCCTCGCCGCGCTCGAAGCGATGGCGTGCGAGGTTCCGGTCGTGGCGTCTCGGGTCGGCGGCCTCCCCGAAGTGGTGACGGACGGCGAGACCGGCTGCCTCGCCGAAGTCGGCGACGTGGAGAAGATGAGCGAGGACGCGGCCCGCCTGCTCGCCGACAATGAGCTGCGGCGCGAGACGGGGCGGCGCGCGCGCGAGTCGGCGCTGGCGCGCTACGCCACCGACCTCGTCATCCCGCGCTACGTCTCGTTCTACGAGCGCGTGCTCGCGGCATAAGTCGCCGCCAAACACCGATTCGCCCTGTTCATCCCGCCGATCCCGTCTATAATTACACGGCCAGAAACTCCCCGCGGCCCGTCGCGTTAAGGGTGACGAAGATGAGCAGTCCCCCACCAGCCGTCCGTATCCATTTCGATCCCGACGAGCGTGAGGTCGAGACGAACGAGTCGGACACCGTCCTCGACGCGTCGCTGCGCGCCGGCATCCCGCACGCGCACGCCTGCGGCGGCAACGCGCGCTGCTCGACCTGCCGCGTCTCCGTCGAGGCGGGCCTTGAGCACTGCGCCCCGCTGGGCGAGCGCGAGCGCGCGTTGGCCGAACGTCTTCGCTTCAGCCCCGAAGTCCGCCTCGCCTGCCAGACCACCGTCCGCGGCGACGTGAGCGTGCGCCGTCTCGTGTTGGACGAAGAGGACGTGGAGCTTACCCGGCACATGACCGCGGGCAGCGCGCCCGCCTCGCTCGGCGAGGAGAAAGAGATCGCAATCCTCTTCGCCGACATACGCGGCTTCACCTCGCTCTCCGAGCGGCTGCCGCCCTACGACGTGATCTACGTCCTCAACCGCTACTTCAACCACATGGGCCGCGTCATCTCTGCGCACGGCGGCTACATCGACAACTACATGGGCGACGGGCTGATGGCCCTCTTCGGCGTGGACGATCCGCAGGACGCGCCGCTGAGCGCGGTTCGCGCCGGCCTCGGCATGATCGAGGAGGTCGGCCGCCTCCGGCCGCACTTCGAGTCGCTCTATGACGCGAGCTTCCGCATCGGCGTCGGCATACACTTCGGCGAGACCATCGTCGGCACGGTCGGCGCGACGGGCAGGCGGCGCATGACGGCCATCGGCGACGCCGTCAACTTCGCGAGCCGCGTCGAGGCGGCGAACAAGGAGTACGGCACGGAGCTGCTCGTCTCGGCCGAGACTTACGAGCGCGTGCGCGAACACGTCCGCGCGGGCCGCGAGATACCGCAGGCCGTCCTCAAGGGCAAGGCCGGCGCGCACGCGCTCTACGAGGTGACGGGATTGAGCGAGGGCGCTTGAGGCAGCCTCGCCCGTTCGGAATTTAGAGATGAGCACCGCGAGTCCACAGCTTTCGCCCGAAGCATTCGGGGACGAAGAAGGGAAGCCGCTTCAGTACATCATCCAGAACCTCGAACGCGCCTACGGAGTCCCCGTCAACAAGTGGACTGACTGGGACCCGCTCGACATGCTCGTCGCCACCGTGCTCTCGCAGGCGACGAGCGACGTGAACTCCGACCGCACCTGGGACGCGCTCAAGCGACGCTTCCCCACGTGGGGGCAGGTTCTCCGCGCGCGCGAATCGACGCTCGCCGACACGATCCGCGCGGGCGGCCTCGCCAACCAGAAGGCCCGCGTCATCCGCGACATACTCCGCCAGGTGAGGGAGCGCACGGGTGCGCTCTCGCTCGAATTCCTGCGCCACGCGCCGACGAACGAGGCCGCCGCGTTCCTCTCTTCGCTGCGCGGCGTCGGCCCTAAAACGGTCGCCTGCACGCTCCTCTTCGCGTGCGGCAAAGACATCTTCCCGCTCGACACGCACATCTTCCGCGTCCTGCGCCGCGTCGGCCTCGTCCCCGCGAAGTGTTCCGACGCGCGCGCCCACGAACTGATGACCGCGCTCGTGCCCGCCGGCAAGTTCTACTCCTTCCACGTCAACCTCATCCGCCACGGCCGCGCCCTCTGCCGCCCGCGCGATCCGCTTTGCGAACGCTGCCCCATAGTGGAATACTGCGACTACGGCCAGGCGCGGATTTAAGACCCGACCGGGCGCGGCGGAAACAAACGCGCCCGCGACCCTTTCAGAGACCAGCTCCACACAACCCGAGACGGAGGACGACCAGGATGCGATGCGGCAACTGCGGCAACGAGCTACGGGGGGACGCGAGATTCTGTTCTGTGTGCGGCGCGCCCGTGCCACAGGCCCAGCCCTCTTTTTCCGCGCCGCCCCCGGCCGCCACCTTCGGCGATGCGCCGCGCCAGCCCCTGTCGGGTGCGGGCCAGCCGCGCAAGAAGTCCGGCTGCGGGAAGGTGCTGCTCGTCCTCTTCATCATCGGCCTGCTCGTCCTCGCGGGGCTGGCCGTCGCCGGCTACTTCGCCTACAGGTTCGCAGAGGACAAGCTGAAGTCTTCCGAGGCCTACACGCACGCCGTCGAGAGGCTGAAGGCCGACCCGGAGGTGACGGGGAAGATGGGCGAGATCAGGGAGACGGGCTTCCCGCTCGGGGCGTTTAACGAGAACGCCGACGGCACGGGGACGGCCGTCTTCCGCATGTCGGTGACGGGCGCGAAGGCGAGCGGCAACTACGACGTGTCGATGTCGCGCGCGGGCGGCCGGTGGATCATGCACACGGGCAAGGTCACGCTCAAGAGCGGCGAGGAGATCGAGGTCGAGTCGGACGACGACGAGGCGGCGAAACCGCCCGAGGTGTTCGAGCCGCCCCCGCCCGCGAAGCCGGGGGCGACCGGCCCCGGCAAGCCCATCTCCGGCGGCGTCCTGAACGGCAAGGCGATCAGCAAGCCCGAACCCGCGTACCCGGCCGTGGCGAAGGCGGCGCGCGCCTCGGGCACGGTCGTCGTGCAGATCACCGTTGACGAGTCCGGCAAGGTCGCCTCGGCGAGCGCGGTGTCGGGCCATCCGCTGCTCCGTCAGGCCGCGGTACAGGCGGCCTACCAGGCGAAGTTCTTGCCGACGCTGCTCTCGGGTAAGCCCGTGAAGGTGACCGGCACGATCACTTACAACTTCAACCTGCCGGCGCAGGAGTAGCAGCCGCAGCGGCGTGCGCGCGTGGGGCGACGCGGCGGAATCGGCTCGCGCCGCAACCGCTTTCGCCCTTCGCGCGTCAGCTTTCGCCCATGCCATACCTCGTTGACGGCAACAACGTGATGGGCCAGAGCGTCGGCTGGCACAGGGACAGGCGGCGCGCGCGACTGACCCTGCTCGATGAGCTGGCCGCCTTCGCCGAGCGCAAGGGCGCGTCGGTCTCCGTCGTCTTCGACGGCGCGCCCGACGACTTCGTCGGTGATAACTCGCTCTACCGCGGCGTGCGAGTCCAGTACGCGGCTCGCGGCTCCGACGCGGACGCGCGCATCAGGTCGATAGTCGAGGCTTCGCGCGAGCGGCGCACGCTCCTCGTCGTCACCTCCGACCGCGCCCTCGCCGACTCTGTGCGCGCACGCGGCGCGCGGGTCGTGCGCTCCGGCGAGTTCCGCCGGATGATGGATGAGCCGGCCGGAGAGGACGCCGCGGGCGCGCGCAAAAAAGAGGTCAGGCCCGACGACACCGCACACTGGCTGCGCTACTTCGGCGTCGGGCCTGAGGACGAGTGATCGCCTTCAAACTTCAGTGCCGCGCGCGGCCGGGCGATTGATTAAAAGCCTTTCCTCGCATAGAGTCACGGTTACTTCGCCTATGAGTCCGAGTCCGCACGGCCCCGGCGGGGAAAGCTTTGCGCGCCTGCGCCTCGTCGGGGTTTTCACCGCCGCGGTCTATCTGTTCGCCTGCCTCTTCTACGTCGGGGGCGCGCAGGCCCGCACGCGCACGGCGCGCGAACTCGCCGCCTGGGCCTGCGCGCTGCCGCTGCTCTTCCTGTACTGGAAGGGCTATCTGATCGTCGCCCGCTCGCGCGACGCGCGGGCCGCGCGCACCGTCGTGGTCTTCGCCGCACTCTTCTGCCTGCTCGCCTTCCTGACCGTCCCCTTCCACTCGACGGACGTTTTCGGATACATCAACCGCGGGTGGCAGCAGGTTCACTACGGCCTAAACCCCTACGTCGCGCGCCTCGCCGACACGCCGGGCTGGCGCGAAGACCCGATGCTGCGCGAGCACTGGGTCTATAACCCGAACCCTTACGGCTTCCTCTTCACGCTGCTCGCACGCGCTCTCTGCCACCTCGGCGGCGGCAACTGGTGGCTCACGCTCACACTCTTCAAGCTGGTCAACGTCGCGGCCTACGCGGCGACCGCGTGGCTCGTCTGGTCGGGCGCGAGGCTGCTCGGACACGACCGGCCCGCCCTCGCCCTCTACGCCTTCCTGTGGAACCCGCTCATACTGATGCACCACATCGCGAACGGGCACAACGACGTGCTGGTGGGCCTCCTCGTCGCGCTCAGCTTCTACCTCGCGCTCCGCGGCGCGCACGTCTGGATCATCCCCGCGCTGGTTGCGGCCACGCTGCTCAAGTACGGCCCGGCGATCCTGATCCCGCCCGCCATCCTGTTCGTCTTCAACCGGCGCGGCTGGAAGACCGTGGCCGCCGGCTGCCTGATCGGTTTGGTGATCGCGGTGCTCGCGAGCGCGCCGTACCTGAAGGACTGGGGCGCGCTCAGGATTTGGGAGATTCGCGACAACGCGACGCTCATAGACAACTCGCTCCACTCGCTCCTGATACACCTCTTCTCGACTACGGCCGGCGTCGTCAAGCCGCTCGCGCAGTTCGTGCCGACGGTTGACGCGGCGATCCGCGTCGCCCTGCGCGGCGGCCTCGTCCTCCTGTTCGTCGCCGTGACGTTCAGGCTGCGCAAGTCCGACTCGGAGCGCGCGCTGGTCAAGTATTCCGTGCTCCTCATGTTCGCGCTCGTCTGCGTCGCCAGCTCGAAATTCAACGCCTGGTACATGGGGATGCTGCTCGCGCCGGCCCTGTTCCTCCCGGAAGGGCACTGGCTGCGCCGCCTGATAATCCTCGTCAGCGCCGCCGAGCTGCTGTCGCTCACCTTCTTCAAGCAGGCTTACATGCTCAACTACTTCGCGATGGTGATCGTCCCCGCGTGGCTCGTCTTCAGGCGCGTGCGGAGGGAGCGCGCGTCCGCGCTGCCTGCCCCGGCCTGAAAGGGACGAACGCGCCGCGCGGGTGCCTGGCCGGCGGAGGCGATTTCAGAAACAGGACTGAGGCGGGAGAGCTTCGGCGCGCGTGTCTCTACTGCGCCGGGGCGGGCTGCGCGACGAAGGCGAGTCGATCCGCGCGGGGGCTGACGGCGAGGCGCGTGATCCTGCACGCGCCGCAGGCCGGGGTGAAGTCTGCGATCTCCTGCCAGTCCTGCCCGCGCGCGGGGTCGAGGCGGAAGAGCCTGGCTTCGCGGGCCATGAGGAGCGAGCCGTCGGGCAGCCGCGTGTAGTCCTCACTGCCGGGGAGTGTTTTGGCGAGCTGCGTGGTGCGGTGCGACTTGAGATCGACAGTCTTGATGAGCCAGTTGTCGGGCGCGAGCTTGTGGACGAAGGTGAAGGCGGCGGGCTGGCCGGGCACGCGCTGGAAGGAGCGGCCGATGTTGGTCGCCATCGCGCTCAGCTCGACGACCTCGCCGGGCCGCTTTCCGAGCACGGCGACTTGGAGCGTATGGGGCCGCCCTTCCGCGCCGAGGATGAAGAGGGCGAGCGTGCGCGCGTCGAGCCAGAGGTGATAGCCGACGGGTTTCACGTCCGTCATCACGAGCGCGGGCGCGCCCGCGGCGGCGAGCGGGAACTTCCAAAGCCGCTGCGTCCCGTCGGCTTCGACGCGGATGACGGAGAAGAACTTGCCGTCGGGCGTGACGGTCGGGGAATACTCGCTCTCGGGCGTCGAAGTCAGGCGGGCGGTCTGCGCGGTCGAGAGGTCGTAGCGGTAAACGTCCGTCTGGTTGCCCTCGCGCTGCGAGGTGAAGAGGACGGCGCGGCCGTCGGGCGTGAAGGAAGGCTGGTTGTCGTAGCCCGGCCGGTTCGTGACGTTCGCGGGGCGGCCGAACTCGACGCGCCCGCCGGCCGTCTTCATCTCTACGACGTAGATGTCTGTGTCGGGCGGCGGCGCGGGCGTGGGCGACGGCGGCGGCGACGGCTGCTGCGCGCGCGCCGCCGCGGCGAGCAGCAGGCAGCACGCGAGAGCGGCGAGGGCCGGCCTGACGCGTGTGCGGGTCGTCTGACCTCCGACAACTCCGCGGCTCATTTGATCTCCAGCAGCTCGATGTCGAAGATCAGTCGCTCGCCGGCGAGCGGGTGGTTGGCGTCGAGCGTGACGTGCGTGTCCGTCACCTCCGTGACGGTGAGCGGAATCTGGTTGCCGTCAGGCAGGCTCATCAGCAGGCTCATCCCGACCTCCGGCTCGCCCTCCATGTTCATCCCCTGGCGCGAGACCTGGCTGACGAGCTGATCGACGCGCGGCCCGTAGGCGTCGTCGATCTCGATCTCTACGGTGCGCCGCTCGCCCACCGTCATGCCGCGCACGCCCTCGTCGAAGCCGCTGATGACCTGCTGCGCGCCGACGCGGAACTCGAGCGGGTCGCCCTCGGTGGATTCGTCGAACACGTCGCCGTTCTCCAGCCGGCCGCGGTAGCGTACGCGAACCGTGTCGCCGTCTTTCACCTGTTCTGGCATAATCGCGCTCTGCCTCTTTCGGGTTTCGGAAATTTCGGGAAAGCATCGCACACTTCCCGCGCGGAATGCCAGCATCCCCGACCCGCGGCCCCGCAACTAAAAGCCGGAGGTGCACAGACCCATGAAGAACCTCTTCGCCGCCTTCACGGCCCACGCGCTGCTGCTCGCAACGCTCGCCCCGCCGGCCGCCGCCGGCGCGAGTTTCGCGCGGCCCGCC
>DATHBT010000294.1:0-2586 GCA_035295985.1 Pyrinomonadaceae bacterium
CGGGGTGCTCGCTGACGAAGCGGGCGAACTCCGCGTCGGTCAGATCAGGCGGATAAAAGTTTGCGCCGGGCGGCTTCGGCCCGGCGGGCAGGAAGGGTCTGTTGTTGTCGAGCCGGTCGTAGGGGCCATAGTTGAAGAGCAGCAATTCGCGCAACTCGTCGTCGCCGTCCGCGAGCGCGAACAACTCGGCGCGGCTCTGGCCGGGCGGCAGGGCCTGTCGCCAGAAGATCTCGTCCGCCACGTCGGCCGCCTCGACGAGCGCGGCGGCGCAACGCACGTCCTCGCCCGCCGGGAGGAGTTCACGCGGATCGAACTCGACCTGCGCGAGCGACCGGAACCTCTCGCGCGCCACTTTAACTGCCTCGGACATGCTGCGCCTCACCCTTCTTGTCCCATTCCCAGTCAATGTTAATGTCCCCTTCGTCTTGGGGCGGCTTTTTGATGGTCACTCGGAACCAGTGAGTTTCCTGAGAGTTCCCCCAGAAGATGCCCGGGCCGCCATCGGTGAGGACCTTCTTGGCCGGTATTTCGTGCCTCGGCCCGTCCGTGCCTTCCCGTGCGTAGATGTCGAGGATCGGTTTCTTCCTTTTGTCGAGCTTGATGTGCCACCCGAGCGGGAAGTGGTATTCGACAACAAGCCGCTCCTCACCGACCGGCTGCTTGGCGACCATGCCCGGCGCGCCGTACAAATACTCGGCCGACTCCCTGACCCGGTAGCCGAGCACCACCGAGTGGTCTGCGCGCGGGCTGAGTATTTCGTCTTCGGAGAACCTGATGATGAACTCCTTTTTGGCCCGGTCCATGATCGTCCGACCAGGGGCCGAGTAGTGATCAACGATGTTCGGGACGACGCCATCCTTGTCCTCGACCTGAAGCAGCGGATCGAGTGTAATGTTGTCCCTCTTTCTGAATACCCTAACGGTGCGGAGCTTGATGATCTCTGTCTGATCGGCCCGCACCAGCGTCTTTATGATCGTGGTCTTCACTCGGTACTCTTTGTTTGTAAAGATACGATCTTTCAGATCGTAGAACAAATCGCGGAGATCGACCGCGCCCTTAATGACCGCGTAGAGGAGGCCGACGAAAGTCAGCACTAGCGCGACGCCTTGAATCAGGCTCGACTGATTGGGGAGGTTGTTCAGAATGTCCATCTGCGGGAACCTTTCGCGGGAAGTGAGGTGAATCTTGCTGGGGCCATGGGGGCCACAGCCGGTAATTAAACCCCTAGCTCGCAGAAGGGTGCATTCTAAACAACGGGTGCGGTGTTTTCAATAACGCGAAGTCGGACTCAGCCGCGCGTGCTGGCGCGGCGGCGCACGACCGAGGCGCGCGAGACGGGGACGAGCGCGCCCTGTTCGGGCGGCGGGGCTTCGGTGAAGTGCGCGAACTCGTCCGCGTGCTGTTGCAGGTAGGCGAAGAAGCGCTCGAACTCGCGCTGCATGGCGTCCATCTTCTCGCGCATGTTGAGGATGATCTCGACGCCCGCAAGATTAACGCCGAGGTCTCGCGTCAGGCTGAGGATCACTTCGAGGCGTTCGAGATCGGAGTCGGTGTAGAGGCGCGTGTTCCCCTCCGAGCGTGACGGCTTAAGAAGCCCCTCGCGCTCGTAGAGCCTCAACGTCTGCGGGTGGATGTCGTACTGCGTCGCCACCGCGCTGATCGTGTACGTTCGTCCCTTGCGCTTCATAACAAGCTGCTAGCTGTTAGCGATTAGTCGTTAGCAAAACCGAAAAACTAAAGCCGAAGCCTGTTGCGAAAGCTGAAAGCTGAGCCCTTCGGCTAAAAGCTAACGGCTAAGAGCTAACAGCTTCTTTCATTCCAGCCCCATCGCCGCGCGCGGGCTTTCGGTGTTGAGCTGCGCGTAGCGTTTGAGGAGTTCCTTCGTCTCCTCCGAGATCACTTTCGGGAGCGTGACCTGCACCTCGACGAACTGATCGCCGCGCGCCTCGGGGTTCCGCAAGGAGGGCACGCCGCGCTCGCGCAGGCGGAATTTTTGGCCCGACTGCGTGCCGGGCGGAATCTTCAGTTGCGCCTTGCCCTCGACCGTCGGCACTTCGATGCGCGCGCCGAGCGCGGCCTCGGGGACGGTCACGGGGATGGTCACGTAGATGTTGTCGCCCTTGCGCGTGAAATGCCGGTGGCGGCCCACGTTCGTGATGATGTAGAGGTCGCCCGCGGGCGCGCCTAATCTTCCGCCCTCGCCCTTGCCGGGGATGCGGACGCGCGATCCCGTGTCAACGCCGGCCGGGATGCGAACCTTGACGCTCTCGGTCTTCGGCACAGTCCCCTTGCCGTGGCAGACCGAGCAGGGCGGACGCCTGCGGCCCGCGCCGTTGCAGTCAGGACATTCCTGCGCGAATCTCATGCGCCCGCCCGCGCGCTGAACCTGCCCCGCTCCCTTGCAGGTCGGGCAGACGACGGGCGTGCCGCCCGTGTCGCCCGCGCCGTTGCACCGGGAACACTGCTCGGAGCGGTTGACGGTGATGTTCGTCATCATCCCCGTCACCCCCTCCTCGAACGAGAGCGCGAGCGGCATCTCGATGTCCGCGCCCTTCTGCGGCATCGGGCGCGGCGGCTCCTTCTCGC
>DATHBT010000295.1:0-30274 GCA_035295985.1 Pyrinomonadaceae bacterium
CGCTCGAACAACCAGGCGCAGACCTTCGTGGCCGCGAGCCAGAAGCCCATCGTCCCAAACGTGGCGATCACTTCAATCGCGCTCGCGCAGTCGAGCACGCTGCCCGCGCCCAACGACGGCGCGCGCCTCGTCGGCCTGACGAACGGCACGGTCTGGGGCACGTCGAACGGGCTGCCCGTGCTCGTCAACGTCACGCCCGCGGGCGCGCCCGCCCGCGTCGTCGGCCGCGTCGCCCTCGACCCGAACAACTCCAACGTCGCCTTCATCGGCTACGGCGGCTTCTTCAACGGCGGAACCACCGCCGTGCCCCTCAACAACAACCAGCACATCTACAAGACGACGAACTTCGACACGACCGGCGCCGTCACCTGGGCGGCCGTCGGCAACGGCATGCCCGACGTGCCGGTCAACGCCCTCGTCGTCGATCCGGCCAACTCGAACACGGTGTTCGCGGGCACGGACGTCGGCGTCTACCGCTCGACCGACGGCGGCCTGAACTGGCTGCCCTTCAACACGGGGATGCCGAAGGTCGCCGTCTTCGACCTCGCCATCCAGAACGCGAACCGGCTGCTGCGCGCCGCCACGCACGGGCGCGGCATCTACGAGATCGGGCTGGATTCGGCCGTCACGATCAGCGGCCAGATAACCGGCGCGAACAACAGCGGCGTCACCGTCCGCCTCACCGGCTCTTCGCCCGCTCCGCAGACGACCACGACCGACGCGAGCGGCAACTACTCGTTCACCGGCCTCTCCGTCGGCGGCAACTACACGGTCACGCCGGTGGCGAACGCGACGACGGCCTTCGCGCCCGCCTCGCGCACCTACAACGACCTGCCGGGGCCGCGCGCCGACGCTAACTTCGCGACCGCCGCGCCGGCGGCCTCCGCTGTTTCCGCGGGTCAGGTGTTCATCAGCGAGTTCCGCCTGCGCGGCCCCAACGGTGCGGCCGACGAGTTCATAGAGCTGTACAACAACACCGATTCGCCCATCACCGTCGGCACCTCGGACGGCTCGGAGGGCTGGGCGGTTGACGCGGCCGACGCGGGCGGCGCGCGCTTCACCGCGGCAGTCGTCCCCGTCAACACGGTCATCCCGGCCCGCCGCCACCTCCTGCTGGCCGCGCGGGACTACAGCCTGCGCCCGCGCGCGACGGCCGACCTCTACTACGCCCCGTCCAACTCGGTGAGCGACATCCCCGACAACACGGGGATCGCGCTCTACTCGACGGCCAACCGCGGCAACTTCGCGCCGGGCAACCGGCTCGACGCCGCCGGGTTCGTCGGCGCGCCCGCCGAAGACAGGGAGGGCGCGGGGCTGGCTCCGGTTGACGCCACCGCCAACGCCGATCACACGTTCGTGCGCCGTACCTTCAGCGTCCCGCAGGACACGAACAGCAACGCGGACGATTTCCTGGCGCTCTCGCCGACCGGACAGATCGGCTCGACCGTCGCGAGGCTCGGCGCGCCGGGGCCGGAGAACGCGAGCAGCGCCGTCGCCCGCAGCGGCGTGCCCTCGAGGTACGTCGATCCGGTCGCGGGCCCGCACGGCGCGCCCAACGCGTCGCGCGACACGACCGAGACGGGGGCGAACAAGCAGTTCGGGACGTTCACGCTGCGCCGCCGCTTCACGAACAACACCGGGCAGGTGATCATGAGGATGCAGTTCCGCGTCGTCGACATCACGACGCTCAACGGCGGCGAGCCTGCCGGGACGGCCGACCTGCGCTTCCTCGACTCGACCGATGAGCGGGTGGCCTCCAGCGCCGGGACGCTGACGATCAGGGGCACACTCCTGAACGCCCCGCCCGCGCAGCCGCTCGGCGGCGGGTACAACACCGTGGTCGATGTCGTCCTGCCCGACACGGGGCTGGCATCGACCAGCGGCGGCGTCTGCCCAGCGGGGTCGCAGTGCAGCGTGGACGTGCAGTTCAAACTGGGGGTCATGCAGACCGGCTTCTACCGCTTCTTCGTCCTCCCGGAGATCATCAAGTAGCCGCGCCCGGAGAGCGCGAAAGCACGCGGGCCGGCCCCACAACACGAAGGCTCCCGGACTCTCCACTGAGTCCGGGAGCCTTCGGCGTCCGACCGGGTCGTATCCGGCAAGCGCGGCGCGGAAATTTTTCTCTTGACCTGCGCGCCTTTCTCGCGTTTGATCTCGCACGCGCTCTTCCCGATCTTGAACGGCTACCTCACCGGCCATGCTCTTCCGCACGCAGTCAGCCGCCGTTTACGGCATCGACGCGGACCTCGTTGACATCGAGGTCGATCTCACGCCCGCGCGAGGCGAGGTGGAGACGAACCCGGCCGTCACCATCGTCGGCCTGCCCGACGCGGCCGTGCGCGAGTCGCGCGAGCGCATCCGCGCCGCGGTCAACAACAGCGGCTTCTTCTTCCCGTTCCACAAGACGACCATCAACCTCGCGCCCGCCGACGTGCGCAAGGAGGGCGCGGCCTTCGACCTGCCCATCGCGCTCGGCGTGCTGGGCGCGAACGGCGACCTCGGCGCGCTCGAAGGCTTAACCGACGCCGTCGCCCTGGGCGAACTCTCGCTCGACGGCCGCGTCCGCCCCGTGCGCGGCGCGCTGCCCGTGGCGCTGCGCGCCCGCGCGGCCGGCATCAAGCGGCTGCTCCTGCCGGAAGAGAACGCGACCGAGGCCGCGGTCGTCTCCGGCGTAGCCGTCTATCCGGTCGCGACCTTGCGCGGGGCGGTGGAACTCGTCGCCGCGCTCACAGAAGGGCGCGCGCCCGCGCCGCTCGAAGTGGATCACTCGCGCCTGCTCTCGCCGCAGGGCGACTACCCGGTTGACTTCCGCGAGGTGCGCGGACAACTCGCCGTCAAGCGCGCGCTCGAAGTCGCGTCGGCGGGGGCACACAATATCCTGCTTGTCGGGCCGCCCGGCTCCGGCAAGACGATGTTAGCCAAGCGGCTGCCCACCATCCTGCCGCCGCTCGAATTCGAGGCCGCGCTGGAGCTGACGAAGATTCACTCGGTCGCGGGGCTGACGAACCGGACGGGGTTAGTCACCGAGCGACCCTTCCGCTCGCCGCACCACACGATCAGCGACGCGGGCCTCATCGGCGGCGGGGCCGTGCCGCGCCCCGGCGAGGTCTCGCTCGCACACCACGGCGTGCTGTTCCTCGACGAGCTGCCGGAGTTCGACCGCTCCGTCCTCGAAGTCCTGCGCCAGCCGCTCGAAGATCAGCGGGTCACGATCTCGCGCGCCGCGATGTCACTCACGTTCCCCGCGTCGTTCATGCTGGTCTGCGCCATGAACCCCTGCCCTTGCGGTTACTTCAACGACCCGACGCGCGAGTGCCGCTGCACGCCTCTGCAGATTCAGCGATACGTCGGGCGCATCTCCGGGCCGCTCCTCGACCGCATAGACATCCACATCGACGTGCCGGCAGTCCGCTTCAAGGAGCTGTCCGAGCGCGCGTCCTCCGCGCCGCAGCCGGAAGGCTCCGCGGAGATTCGCGCGCGCGTCGTCGCGGCGCGCGACCGGCAGCTCGAACGCCTGCGCGGCGAAGGCGTCTTCGCGAACGCGCAGATGTCGCCGCGGCAGATCCGCCGCCACTGCCGGCTCGACGCCGAGTGCGAGCGCGTGCTCGAAGCGGCGATGACGCGCCTCGGCCTCTCCGCCCGCGCCTACGACCGCATCCTCAAAGTCGGCCGCACCGTCGCAGACCTCGACAACTCCGACGACATCCGACCCGCCCACCTCGCCGAGGCCGTCGGCTACCGCTCGCTCGACCGCTCCTACTGGACTTAGCCGCCGCGAGAACCCGCCCGCCGCAAAACTTCTTGCAAGAGAGGACGGGAAGCAATACGATGCGGCGTCCGACTCACGGCGGCCCTATCTTAAATGACACTTATCGGGTTCGAGTCTGGCGGGGCGGTCGGCCGCCCCGACGGGGTTAGTGTTTATGGCCGGGAGAGGTGTTGGCGAAGCGGGCATAGCAAAGGCGGGGCGCGCGCACGCGCCCTACGTCCCGGTGGACGACCGGATGATCTGCCTCGTGCGGCTGGTGCTGGCCGCCTCGGCGCTACTCATCATCTACATCGATCCTTCGCAGCCCAACCGCCTCGTCCGCCCGACCTACGCGGCGCTCGCCCTCTACGCGCTCTACAGCGCCGCGCTCTACGCGGCGTCGCTGCGCACGGGCGCGCACCCCTTCGCGCGCGCGGCCCACTGGATCGACGTGGGCTGCTACCTCGTCCTCGTCTCCCTTTCGAGCGGCACGAGCAGCGTCTTCTTCTTCTTCTTCTTCTTCCCCGTGCTCATCGCGTCCTTCGGCCGCGGCTTCGCGGCGGGGCTGAGGGCGGCCGTCGTCTCGGCCGTGCTCTTCACGGCGGTCGGCTACGCGACCGCGCCGCGCGGCGAGGGCTTCGAGCTGAACCGCTTCCTGCTGCGCCCCGTCTATCTGCTCGCGCTCGGCTACATGATGGCCTACTGGGGCGGGGCCGAGATCAGACTCAAGCGCAGGCTCGCACTGCTCAAGGAGGTGAACGCGCTCGCCAACCCGCGCTTCGGCGTCGGCCACACGGCCGTCTCGATCATGCGGCGCGTGCGCGCCTTCTACGACGCGGACGCCTGCCTGCTGCTGCTCCGCGGCGCGGGCAGCGAGGACGGCGAGTTCCAACTGAGTCGCGTCGCGCGCCCGGAGGCGGCGGCCGTGCGCGCCGGCGGCGACGCCGAGGACGAAGTCGCCGTCGAGGGCGTGCCGGCGGAACTCGCGGCGCAGTTTATGACGCTGCCCGAGACGCTGGCCGTCGTCTTTAACGTCAGGACGTGGCCGTGGCAGCCGCGCGACGCCTGCTACTTCGCGTTCGATCTGGCGACGGACGAGCGCGCCGACGCGGGGCGGCGCGAGAGCGAGGCGCTGGCCGCGCTGCTCGACGCGGAGGCGTTCGCCAGCGTGCCGCTGCTGCACCGCGGCCGCGCCGCCGGCCGACTGTTCCTCGCCGGGCCGAGGGGCGCGTTCGAGCCGGCGGACGTTGACTTCGTCCGCCAGATCGTCGAGCACGTGATGCCCGTGCTTGAGAATGTGCGGCTGCTCGAACGCCTCGCCGCGAAGGCGGCCGAGACCGAGCGGCAGCGGATCGCGCGCGATCTGCACGACAGCGTCATCCAGCCCTACATCGGACTCCAGTACAAGCTCGCGGCCGTGCGCGGCAAGCTCGACGCGGGCGCGCGCACCGAGGAAGTCTCCGAGGACATACGCCGCCTCTTCGACGTGACGGTCAGCGAGATCGCGGGCCTGCGCCGCTACGTGAGCGGGCTGAAGGGGGGCGCGGGCGCCGGCGATCTGGCGGCCGCGGTGCTCCGCTACACGGAGCAATTTCAGGAGAATTATGGTATTGATGTAAAGGTCACGTTCAGGGGCGAGGCGGGCGTGCCCGAACGACTCGCCGCCGAGGTGATCCAGATGGTGCACGAGGGGTTGCGCAACGTCTGGAAGCACACCGCCGCGTCCCGCTGCGCGGTCGCGCTCGACGCCTCGGCCGAACGCCTCCTGCTCTCTATCGAGAACGACAACGCGGAAGGCGAGGAAGGGAACGCCGACTTCACGCCGCGCTCGATCACGGAACGTGCCGAAGCCCTGGGTGGCCGCGCCACGGTCGCCTGCGACGGGCGCGGCCACACCGTTCTCGTCGTGCGCGTCCCACTCTGACCGGACCCGACCCGGAAGGATGCCGAATACTGACGACAAACCGATCCGCGTGCTGCTCGTGGACGATCACGCCATCATCCGCGACGGCCTGCGCGACTTGATCGCAACGCGCCCCGGCATGCTCTGCGTCGGCGACGCCGACAACCGCGCTGACGCGGTCGCGCTGGCCGCGCGCGAGCAGCCGGACGTCGTGGTGCTCGATCTCGACCTGGGGGCCGACAGCGGGCTGGACGTTCTGCCCGAACTGCTCCGCGTGGCCGCCGGGGCGAGCGTCATCATCCTGACGGGCATGCGCGACACGGAGAAGCGCGACCGGGCGATGGAGCTGGGCGCGAAGGGCGTGGTGCTCAAGGAGCGGGGGGCGACGGAGCTGCTCAGCGCCATCGAGACGGTTCACACCACGGGCGACTACTGGTTTGAGCCGGGCGCGGCCAAGAGGCTCCTCGACAGGAGCCGCGCGCGCGCCGACGAGAGGGACGACCCGGAGGCCGCGAGGATCGCCTCGCTGACGCCGACCGAGCGCGAACTCATTACCTGCATCGGCGAGGGGCTGGACAACAGGCAGATCGCCGGCCGCATGCACATCGCCGAGTCCACCGTCCGCAACAACCTCACACGAATTTACGACAAGCTCGACATCAAGGGTGGCCGCCTCGGCCTGCTCGTTTACGCCTACCGCCACGGCCTCGTCAAACCGGCAAGGTAAACGCCGTCCGTCGCCCGTGGTCAGTTGTCCGCTGCACCTGCCCTACCAACTCTGATCCCGACAACGAACCGATCAGGGTGCGGCAGACGAACAACTGACTGCTGACCGCGGACAACGGGCAGTCTTTACTACCTCCATCCGCATCACCCCGCCTTGACGCCGGTACATTTGTACTCCCGCGCCCGCCCGAAAATGTGGAGCAATGTACCCGCAGATCGCGACAAACCTCAGATGTGCGCGCCGGCCGATTCGGTTAAATTCACGCCGCATCGTTGGAGTGAGTCCGAGCGCCCGCACGCGAGAAACACCTTGAGGTTTGACGAGCACACTGTCACCCCCCCGTCGCAGCCCCCCGCGGCCGAGCCGGCCGCCTGCGACGAGCCGCGCATCCACGGCCCTTTCCCCGCGCGGGTCAGGGGCCTGGATGCGAGCGGCGTCCGCTTCAAGGTCTCCACGCAGCTCGAAGACATCAGCGCCGGCCACTGCAACGTCCGCCTCGACCGCGCCGCGCGCCGCGGCGGAAGGCTCTTCATCACAACACAGATCAACCGGGCGGTCGTGACGCTACGCGGGACGGTTCTCGGCGTCTCGCCGCGCCCCGGCGGCGTCCACGGCGCGAGCGTTAAGATCGTGCGCCGCCGCTTCATCACCCAACAGCCCGCACCCGAAACTGCCTGAATCGAATTCATTTCTTCCCCAAAATAAGGAGCCTACGAAGTTGAAAAGAAATTTGAAGCCCCTCCGGGCGATCCTCGCATGTCTGGTCCTGCTCTCAATGATCGGCGGCGCGCTGCCCGCCGGCTCGGCCCACGCACAGGAGATCGAGCAGTTCGACGGCGGCGGCGAGAAGGTGAATGGCCCGCGGGGTAACAGAAGGTTTTATGACGTGCGCGAGCACGACATGGGTAAGGCCCGCGGCAAGGCCGAGCGCCGCCGCCAGGGCATGGCCCAGAGCCGCCGCGAGCGGCTCTCGAACCGCGGGCAGGAGATGAAAGCCGCCCGCGAGGCCCTCGCCAAGTCGCACACCGACCTCGACGTGAAGGTCAACGACGAGTTGGGCGCGCCCGAGGTCGTCGGCGTGAAGAACGGCCGCAAGAACAGGTTCCTGACCGCGCCCTCGTCGGAGTCGCGCGAGCGGGTGGTGCGCGGCTTTGTCGGCCGCAACGCCGCGCTCTACGGCCTGACGGCGCGCCAGGTCGCGCACCTCAAGAAGGGGGCCGACTACACGAACCCCGAGGGCAACCTCTCGTGGCTCGAACTGCGCCAGGAGATCAAGGGCATCCCCGTCTTCCAGGGCGAGCTGCGCGGCATGGTCACGAGGGACGGCGAGCTGGCCCGTCTAGTCGGCCGCGTCGTCCCCGGCCTCGAAGACTCCGAGGTCATCGAGGGCGGCAACGTCGAAGTCCCGGCCACGCAGATCACGGCGGCGCAGGCCGCCGCCGCCGCCGCGGCCTCGGTCGGCGTCGAACTCGACCCGGCCGGCCTGTCGCTCAAAGAGTCGTCGCCCGACGGCGCCTCGTTCGTCTTCGAGCGCGGCCCCTTCGACGAGGACATCAAGGTCGAGCTGACCTACTTCCCGGTCGAGGCCGGCGTCGTCGTCCCCGCGTGGTCTATGACGCTGTGGCAGGAGACGCCCGCCTACTACACGCTGGTTGACGCGTCGGAGGGCGACGTCGTCTGGCAGAAGAACATCACGGACGAGCAGACGCAGGGCGCGACCTACAACGTCTACGAGGGCGACAGCCCGGCGCCGCTCTCGCCGTCGCACGCGCTGCCCGGCCAGAACGTGCAGGGCGCGGCCGTCGCGCGCACGAGCGTCACCACCGTCCACGAGCACCCGTCGAATAACCTCGGCTGGCTCACAAACGGCGCGACGACGACGACGGGCAATAACGTCGACGCCGGCCTCGACATCGCCTCCCCGAACGGCATCGACCCGGGCGGCCGCCCCGTCGCCGCCGACCGCAACTTCACCTTCACCTTCAACCCGTCGCCCGGCCTCGCCGGGGCGCTCGGCTCCGCGAGCCCCTCGGACACCAACTACCGCTGGGGCGCGGTGACGAACATCTTCTTCTGGTCGAACCGCTACCACGACCGCCTCTACGCGCTTGGCTTCACCGAAGCGGCGCGTAACTTCCAGCATGACAACTTCGGCCGCAACCCCGGCGGCGCGACCGTCAACGCCCGCAACGGCAACGACCGCGTCCTCGCCGAGGCGCAGGACTTCTCCGGCACGAACAACGCCAACTTCTCGACGGGCTCGGACGGCAACTCCGGCCGCATGCAGATGTACCTGTGGCCCAACTCGAACCGCGACGGCGACTTCGACAACGAGATCGTCATCCACGAGCTGACGCACGGCACCTCGAACCGCCTGCACAACAACGCCGCGGGCCTCGGCACCGCCTACAGCCGCGGCATGGGCGAGGGCTGGTCCGACTTCTACGCCCGCGCGCTGCTCTCCTCGGCCGACGAGGACGTGGACGGCGTTTACGCGATGGGCGCTTACGCCACATACCTCGGCAACTCCGCCGCCAACTACACTAACAACTACTACTACGGCATCCGCCGCTTCCCCTACGCCGTCAAGACGAACGTCGGGGCGAACGGCCGGCCGCACAACCCGCTGACCTACGCCGACACCAACCCGAACACCATCGACGTGAACGACGGCGCCTTCGCGCGCGGGACATTCGGCGCGGGCGGCCGCGCCGGCGCGCTCGCCGTCCATAACATCGGCGAAATCTGGGCGATGGCCCTCTTCGAGGTGCGCGCGCTCTACATCAAGCGGCTCGGCTACGAGACGGGCAACCAGCGCATGCTCCAGCTCGTAACCGACGGCATGAAGGCCGACCCCGTCAACCCCACGCTCATCGACGCGCGCAACTCGCTGCTCGCCGTCGCCGCCGCCAGCTACGGCCCCGAGGACGTGCAGGACGTTTGGGCGGGCTTCGCCACGCGCGGCATGGGGTACGGTGCGACCTCGCCCACGACGACGAACGCCAACACGAGGGAGTCCTTCGACAACCCCGTCCCCGGCCTCGGCGCGGTCAGCTATTCGGACGAGTCGTGCAACGCCAACGGCAAGGCCGAGCCTGGCGAAGACCTGACGCTGACCCTGCCGCTCACCAACCCGCTCGGCGTGACGCTGACGGGCGTGACCGCCACCGTCGGCGGCGAGACGGCTTCTTACGGCGACATCGCGCCGGGCCAGACCGTCGCGCGTCAGCTCATCTACACCGTCCCCGAGGACTGCACCGACGCGCTCGACATCACGGCCGTCGTCAGCAGCAACCTCGGCCAGCAGACCAAGACCTTCCAACTCCAGACCGGCGCCGCGCCCGTCTCCACCTACGCGGAGAGCTTCGACGCGGTGGCCGCGCCCGCGCTCCCGGCCGGCTGGTCGGCGCTCGTCGGCGCGTCGCAGCCCTCGTCGCCCGTCTGGCGCACCGTCAACACCTCGACGCAGAGCGCGCCGAACGCGGCCAACGTCCCCTTCGCCGCCGTGACCTCGCTCAGCTTCCTCCAGTCGCCCTTCATCAACGTCACGTCCGACAAGGCGCGGCTGACCTTCCGCCACAGCTACGTCTCGGAGTTCGAGTGGGACGGCGGTATCCTCCAGATCAGCCTCGACGGCGGCACGACCTACCTCGACATCCTCGACTCCGGCGCGGGCGCGCGCTTCATCGAGGGCGGCTACCCCTACACGCTGAAGTCGTCCGCCGCCCCCGACAACAACACCAACCCGCTCGCCAACCGCGCGGCGTGGACGGGCAACTCGAACGGCTTCATCACGACGACCGTGCAGCTCCCCGCCGCCGCCGCCGGCAAGCAGGTGCGCTTCCGCTGGATCGCCGGCTCCGACAGCGCCGTCAACGTGACCAACAACGGCTGGACGATTGACAACGTCGCGCTCATCGAGGGCTACCAGTGCGCGCCGACGAACTGCGCGGCCGAGCTGGCCGTCTCCCAGACGGTCGTGCCGCAGACGGTCGTGACGGGGTCGAACCTGACCTACAACATCACCGTCACCAACAACGGCCCGGCCCGCGCCACGGGCGTGTCCGTCACGGACATGATCCCGGTCGGCACCTCCTTCGTCTCGCTCGCGGCCCCCGCCGGCTGGGCGTCCGCGACCCCGAACGTCGGCCAGGGCGGGAGCGTGGTGCTGACGAAGGCGTCGGTGCCGGCGAACGAGTCGGCCACCTTCACGCTGGTGGTGAGCGCCGACTGCGGCACGCTCAACGGCACGGCCATCCAGAACACGGCCACGGTCGCCGGCACGCGCCCCGACCCGAACACGAACAACAACTCGTCCACCGTCTCGGCCACGGCGTCTGACCCGGGGGCCGTCATCAGCGGCGAGTCGGTGGATAAGCCCGTGCTCTGGTCGCCGAACCACCAGATGGTTGACGTGGCCGTCAACTACAACGTGGCTGACAACTGCGGCAGCGGCACGGTCGCCACCGCGCTCAGCGTCGCCTCGAACGAGCCGATCAACGGCACGGGCGACGGCGACACCGGCCCCGACTGGGAGGTTGTCAACAACCGTCTCGTCCGCCTCCGCAACGAGCGCGCGGGCAACGGCACGGGCCGCATCTACACGATCACCATCACGGCCACGGACGCCACCGGCAACAAGACGGCCAAGACCGTCACCGTCAGCGTCCCGAAGAGCCAGCGGTAACGACCGGGAAAGCGGCCCCGCCACCCGCGGGCCGCACCCCCCATTGACGAGCGGCGGCGCAGATTCTCTCTGCGCCGCCGCTTTTTCGCGCTCGTAATTCGGCGGTCGGGCTTGCGGCGTGGGCTATACTGTCGGCCGATGAGACTCGGAAGACGCACTCTGATCGTCGGGCTGATCGTGGCGGTCGCGCTCTGCTCGTCGCTCGTGCTCGCTTCGGCTTTCGTGAAAACGTCCCGGACGCAAGGCCGGGCGGAGGTGAAAGTGGGCGAAGAGTTCAAACTCGGCGTCGGGCGCTCGGCCGCTTTGAAAGGCGGGGGGTTGGAGGTCGAGTTCGTCTCCGTCGTCGAAGACTCGCGCTGCCCGCGGGGCGCGGAATGCATCTGGGAGGGGAACGCGCGTATCAGTCTCAGGCTGAAAAGGCCGAGGGAATCGCCCGCCGAGATCGAGCTGAACACCAACCTCGAGCCGCAACGCTCTTCCTGCCTCGGCTACGAGGTGCGCCTGATCGGCCTGTCACCCTACCCTGTGGCGAACGAGGCCCTCGATAAAAAGCGGTATGTCGCCGCGCTGGAGGTTCGCAAGCTCTGAGGCCCGCGCGATTTTCCTCGGTAGCTTCACCCGCCGGCCGTGAAAGGTGCGGGCCGCGTCACGCGTCGTAAAGCCGGCCGCGCGCCGACGTTGCCACGGCGAGGCCGGGGCATTAGAATCTGGCGTCGCCGATTTTGGCGCACGCCCCGAAGCCGCAGCCCGCCGGAACACCGAATATGAAAACTCATCCCCCCGCCCCTTCGCGCAGACCCCTGCAATCGTCCACAACTTCGAACAGGACTCCGCCGCCGCGGCGACTGCTCGTCGTCTCGCTCGCCTGCGCGGCGCTCATCGCGTCGGCCGGCGCGGGCGCGGGCGCGTGGCAGCAGCAGCAGGAGCGCGGCATCGTCGTCGGAGGGCCGGCGAAAGATCAGGCGCAGGCCGCGAAGAAGGCGCAGCTCGAATCCCTGCGGCCCGAGCTGGTCGTGCAGACGGGCCACACCCTGAGGGCAGACGGCATCGCCTTCTCGCCCGATGGCCGTCTCATCGCCACGGCGGGTCACGACTCGCTCGTGAAGCTGTGGGACGCGGCGACCGCGCGGGAGCTTCGCAGCCTCGCGCACACGGCGCAGACCTCGGCCGTCGCCTTCTCGCCCGACGGCGCGCGCGTCGCGGCGGGGGCGTTCGACGGCTTCGTCAAAGTCTGGGACACGACGACGGGGTGCGAGCTGCAATCGTTCCGCGAGCCGACGGCGGCGAAGGAGTCCGACCGCAAGATCAACGCGCTGGCCTTCTCGCCCGACGGCCGACTCGTCGCGGCGGCGACGAACGACGGCGCGGTACGCCTCTGGGACGCGCAGGCCGCGACTCTATCGCACACGCTCGCGGGCCACGCGCGGCCGGCATCGTCGGTCACCTTCTCGGCAGACGGCCGACACGTCGCGGCGGGCGCGCGCGACGGCGCGATCAGGGTTTGGGAGGCGGTGACGGGGAAGGAAGTTGCGACGCTCGCCGGCCACACGAAAGCAGTCACCTCTGTCGCCTTCGGCCACGACTCGAAGTGGCTGGCTTCGGGGAGCGCGGATCGCGCGGTCAAGGTCTGGGACGTGGGCGGCGGGAAAGAGCTGCGAACGCTCAGCGGTCACACGGGCGACGTTCTGACCGTCGCCTTCTCGGCCGACGGCAAGCAGATCTTTTCGGCGGCGTCCGACCGCCGCAGCGTGAGGGTGTGGGACGCAGGCAGTGGGCGCGAGCTGAGCAAGCAGGAAGACCCCGCGGCCGAGCAGGCGCTCGTCGCCGCGGCGTTCAGCCCCGACCGGCGCGTGTTGGCTTCGAGCATCGGCGACAAGAGCGTCGTGCTGCGCGCACTCGGTCAGTCGAGCGGCGCGCGCACGCTCCAGACGCGCGCGGGCGGCGTCTATGCGGCGGCGTTCAGCCCCGACGGCAAGTGGTTCGCGTCGGGCGGCAAGGACAACGCGGTCAAGCTGTGGGAGGCCGCGACAGGGCGCGAGATCGGGAGCACGGACGCGCGCATGGGCTGGGTGACGGCCGTCGTCTTCTCGCCCGACAGCCGGCTCCTGGTGGCGGGCGGACTCGACGGCGGCATCAAGGTCTGGGACATAGAGGGCGCGCGCGAACTCTACAGCCTCGAAGGACACAGGCAGAAGGACAACCCGCTGCTGACGCCCTCGGTCAACGCGCTCGCGTTTAACTCCAACGGCGATCTGGCGTCGGCCGGCAACGACGGTCAGGTCAAAGTCTGGGATTTGAAGACGGGCGCGCTCGCCCGCGCTTTTCCGGGGCACGCGGCCGAAGTCCACGGCCTCGCCTACAGCCCCGACAGCAGGTGGCTCGCCTCCGGCTCCTCGGACAAGACGGTCAGACTCTGGGACGCTTCGACCGGCTCGGCGGCGAAAACCTTGAGCGGTCACGCTGAGGCGGTTCACTCCGTCGCCTTCAGCCCCGACGGTAAGCTGATCGCGTCGGCCGGCAGAGACAGGGCGATCAAAATCTGGGACGCCGCGGCCGGCAGTGAGACCGCCGCCGTCGCGGGGCGCGACGCCTTCTCGCTCGTCGCCTTCACGCCCGACGGCGCGCGACTCGTCGCGGGCAGTGCGTCTGGCCGCGTGAGTGTCTTTGAAGTCGCGTCGCGCCGCGAGCTTTACGCGCGCGAGACGCACACGGGCCGCATCAACGGCGCGGCCTTCGCGCCGGGCGGGCGCTGGCTCGCGACGGCGAGCGAGGACGGGAGCGTCAGGCTGTGGGACGCCGCTTCGGGCGAACTCGCCGCCACGCTCGTCTCGCTCTTCGAGACGGGCGACTGGCTCGTCGTCGCGCCTGACGGGTTGTTCGACGGCTCGCCAGAGGCGTGGGATCAGATACTGTGGCGCTTCGAGAACCGCACGACCTACGTCCGCCCCGTCGAGGTCTTCTTCAACGAGTTCTACCATCCGGGGCTGCTCGCCGAAATCCTCGCGGGCAAGCGCCCCAAGGCCGAGCGCGACATCACGCTTCGCGACCGCCGCCAGCCGCGCGTGAGGCTCTCGGCCGGCGGCGCGCAGCCGGCTTCGTCGGCCGCGGCTGCATCGTCGGCGCACCACGCCAGCTCGCGCGAGGTCGCGGTGCGCGTCGAGGTCGAGGAGGAGTCGGGCGGCGCTACTCAGGCGGCGGGCGGCGGGGCGCGCGACGTGCGCCTGTTTCGCAACGGGCTGCTCGTGAAGGTCTGGCGCGGCGACGTGCTCGCGGGCGCTGTCGAGGGCTGCAAGCAGACGGGCCGGGGCGCGGCGGTCTGCGAGGCGACGGTGCCGGTCGTCGCGGGCGCGAACGAACTGAAGGCCTACGCCTTCAACCGCGACAACGTCAAGAGCGCGGACTCGGAGCTGACCGTCAACGGGGCGGAGTCCCTGCGGCGGCGCGGGACGGCATACATCCTCGCGGTCGGCGTCAACGAGTACGCCAACAAGAAATTCAACCTGAAGTTCGCGCGCGCGGACGCAGACGCCTTCGGCGAGGAGGTGAGCCGGGCGCAGAATAAGGTCGAGGCCTACGCCGCCATCGAGGTCGTCCCGCTCCACGACGGCGAGGCGACGAAGCTCAACATCCTGACCGCGCTCGCGCGCTTCTCCGGCGGGGCCGAGCCGCTCCCCGCAGGCGCGCCGCCCGCGCTCGCGCGCCTCAAGCCCGCGCAGCCCGAAGACACCGTCTTCGTCTATTTCGCGGGCCACGGCGTGGCGCGCCGCCAGTCGTTCTACATGATCCCGCACGACATGGGCTACGGCGAAGACTACTCCGGCCCGGAGGAGGAGCGCTACGGGCTGCTCACGTCGCACAGCATCTCGGATCGCGAACTCGAAGCCGCCCTGGAGCGCGTTGACGCCGCGCAGATCGTGCTCGTCTTAGACGCCTGCAACTCCGGCCAAGCGCTCGAAGCCGAGGAGAAGCGGCGCGGGCCGATGAACGCGAAGGGGCTGGCGCAGTTGGCCTACGAGAAGGGCATCTTCATCCTGACGGCCGCGCAGAGCTTCCAGGCGGCGAAGGAGGTCAACCGGCTCGGCCACGGGCTGCTCACGCACGCGCTCGTCGTGCAGGGCCTCAAAGGCGGCGAGGCCGACGCCAAGCCGCGCGACGGACAGATCGTGATGGGCGAGTGGTTGGATTATGCGACCGACCGCGTGCCGCGCATGCAGGTCGAGGAGCTGAAGCGCAACACGCGCGGGCTGGGCGGCGCGCTCTCGGCCACGCAGCAGCGCCAGCCCGCGGACGACGCCAACCTCCAGCGGCCCCGGGTCTTCTACCGGCGCGAGCTGGCCGCGCGCCCGCTCATCGTCACGCGCTTCGGCGGGCAGCCGGGCGCGCAGCGCAACCCCTGAGCAAATAAGCCCCGTAGGGGCGCGATACAATAGCGGGGGGCAACGCCCCCGGAAAGTGCCGCCAAATAAGGTGAAGCCCCGGAGGGGCGGAATAAATTCTCGTGATTTATTCCGCCCCTCCGGGGCTTCACACTTTTGTTTACGACTGATCCGGGGGCGTCGCTCGCTCCGCTCGCTTGCCCCCGGCTATTGTCTGCCGCCCCTGCGGGGCTGACTCGGAAGCGCCTCGCTAGAAGTTGTACTTGAGCGCGAACTGCACGCGGCGCATCGGCGTGACGATGTCAGTCGATTCGCCGAAGCCGGGGGCTTCGAGGAAGCGGACGGGGATGCCGTAGTTGGCGCGGTTCGTCAGGTTGAAGATGTCCGCGCGCAGGCTGATGGACTGCGCCTCGGCGAAGAGGAAGTTTTTGACGACGGCCAGGTCGGTCGAGAAGAAGTTCGAGGCGCGGAAGGTGTTGCGGCCGACCGCGCCGTTGCGGCCGATGGGCGCGACGAGCTGGCGCGGATCGGCCGTCAACACGTAGGGCCGGCGGCGGTCGCCTGTCGCCACGATCCCTGCGGTGTTATCGAGGCGGTCGGTCAGGTTGCCGTCGAGGTTTACGTCGAAGAGTGAGTTGATCGTGAAGGGCTGGCCCGTGTTGAAGCTGCCCTTGCCGGCGATCTGGACGCCGCCGAAGAGGAGGCGCGTCAGCGGCGAGCGGTCGGCGAAGCGCGGGAGGTCGTAGATGAAGTGGTAGCTCAGGCGGTGGCGCACGTCGAAGTTGGCGAAGCCGCGCTCGCCGTCCAGGTCGAAGCTGTCCTGCGGCAGGCTCGACGCGCCGGCCAGGTCGAACACGTCCGACACGTCGTCAATCGCCTTGCCGTAGGTGTACGAGAGCTGGCCCTGGAAGCGTCGGCCGAGGCGCGTGCGCGCCTGCGCCTGGATCGAGTTGTACCAGGAGCGCGCCGAGGTCTCGAACTGGAAGACCGCGCCCGCGGACGGGACGGGACGGCCGCCGACGAATCGCTCGTTCGCCGGCCGCGAGCCGGGCGCGAGCGTCAGGCCGAAGAAGGCCGGCTCTAAGACGACGCCCTGCCCGCTCAGTCCGGGCGCGGGCGCGATGCCGGCGAGGACGACGAAGGTGTTGGGGCCGAGGTTCGGCGTGGTGAAGCGCAGCAGGTTGCGTCCGCGCGTGCCGACGTAGGCGACCGACAGGGCGAGGCTCGGGCCGAACTGCTGCTCGAACGAGGCCGAGTAGTGGTCGGCAGAGGGCGTCTCCAACTCCTGCGCGGGGAGCGTCGCGCCGAAGCCGCTCGTCTGCGGGGCGAAGCCGCCGCCGCGGACGATCTCGTTGACGAGGCGGACGAACTCCGAGAAAGGGAGGTTCGGGTTGAGCTGGTTGAGCGTCCCGGGCTGGACGAGGCGGACGGCCCCGGCCGTGCGTGGGTCACTCAGGTTCGGGATCGGGTTGGCCGGCAGCAGCAGCTCGAACTGGCAGCGCGTCAGCAGAAACTCGGGGCATCGCTGGCGGAACCGATCCGTCCCCGGAATCTGCTCGAAGCCGGTCAGGTTCGCGCCGCCGCCGCCGAAGTTGATCGTCAAATAATCCGGATAGACGTTGCGCGACTGGCTGACGACCGCGCCCAGGATTTGATCGTAGAAGCGGCCGTAGCCGGCGCGGAAGACCGACGCGCGGTCGCCGCGGCCGAAGAGATCGGGCGAGTAGGCGACGGAGACGCGCGGCGCGAAGTTGTTGCGGTCGGGCGAGAAGATCTGATCGCGCCCGCCGATGAAGCGTTGCAGGCCGGGCACGAAACGCAGGAGCGGATCGGAGAAGCTGCGCTCGATGCGGTTGTTCACCTCGCGCGGCGGCGTGTTGTACTCGTAGCGCAGGCCCGCCGAGACGAGCAGGTTCTGGCGGACGCGCCAGGTGTCCTGCCCGTAGAAGTTCAACTGGTAGTAGCGAAGGCCGATGGCCTGCTCGCCGTTGAGAGCGAGGGTCTGGAAGACGCCGGTCGGCGCGGAGGCCGCGGCCAGCGTTTCGGGGCGGACGAAGTCGCCCGTGAACTGGAGCGTCTCGGGGTCGAGTTCGGCCGCGCCCGCGAAGGTGATCAGCGGGCGCGAATTTCTCGGCAGTTGCGAGTTGAGTTCCGAGCGGCGCAGGTCGGCCCCGAAGACCCAGGTGTGGCTGCCCGCGTGGAGCGTAAGCTCGTCGGCAACTTGGTAGGTGTTGTTGACGCGGCGCTGCGGGAAGTTGAACACGTCCACGCCGACGGGGCTGAAGCCCGCGATGTTGATCTGGCCGACCGCGCCGAGGCGGTTGACCAGCCCCGTGGGGCCGAGGCGCAGGGAGTTCTGCGTCGTCTGGCCCGGCGTGGCGAGGTAGAGGATGGCGCCGTTGTTCGGGCCGAAGCGGACGGGATCGATGACGCGCGGCGCGGTGAAGTTTTCGAGCAGCGGGGCGTTTAAGAGGAACGGTTCGCCGGGCAGGATCGTGTTCGGCAGTTGGAACGTCTGATCGCGCAGCTCCTCGAAGAAGAGGCGCGTGCGGCCGTAGGAGAGGCGCACCTGGTTGAAGATCTGCTTCGTCGAGTCGGGGCCGGACAGCTCGCTGTTGAAGAAGAAGGAGTTGTTCTGCGTACGCACCTGAGCGCGAAGCGACGAGAAGAGCGCGCCGCCGACGACGGGAATGTCGCGCCGGTCGTCCGTGAAGTTGTAGCGGTTCGTGAGCGAGTGCTGGCGGCCGAGCGCGCGGAAGTTAGCGTCTATCTTGCCGGAAGCAATTTTGCCCTTCGCGCCGTTCGGGAGAATCTGCGTGAAGGTATTCGCGCCGTACACGCCGCGCGGGTTGTTGGGGAACGGGAAGAGGCTGAAGATTGCGTCGCCGCCCGACGACGTTGGGACGAACTGCAAGGGCTGGCGCTCGCCGTTCGGCAGGCGCTGGAAGGGGACTTCAAAGAGTCCGGTCTCGCCGCTCGCGAACGCGCCGCGCTGCCCGACGCGCGGCACGGCGAAGCTCTCCTCGCGCGTCGCGTTCTGCACGTACCCCTCGGCCGAGACGAAGTAGAAGAGGCGCGCCCCGCCGCCGCGCCCTTCGGGTTGGAGCGGGCCGCCGAAGGCGAGGCCGAACTGGCCGAGCGTGAAAGAGTCCTCGCCGCCGCTCTGGTTCGTGACGGTGAGCGGGCGCGGGTTGACGGGGTTGAACTGTAGGGTCAGCGGATCGATCCGTATGTCGTCGGCCACGATCACGGGCAAGCCGCCAACGCCCCTAAGCGCCACGGTCGCGTTGCCGTTGGCGGTGTCGAATGGGTTGCGTGCGTTCAGGCGCGAGGAGTTAAAGAATCCGTAAACCGATCCGTGCGTGCTCGACCCGCCCGACTTCGACACGGCGTTGACCTGCGCCCCGATGTTGCGGCCGAACTGAGCGGGCGCGAGCAGCGTGATCGCCTGGTACTCCCTCACCGACTCGATGGGCTGCGAGTTCAGGGCGACGAAGCCCTGCCGGCGCACGCCGATGTCCTCGTCGTTGTTGTCACTGCCGTCCACGGTGAAGTTGTTGCCGCGAGAGCGCAGGCCGTTGACGGCGAACTGGCCGGCGCTGCCGACGCCCGCGCCGACGCCCGGCCCCGCGACCGAGCCGAGCGTCTGCGGCGGCGGGGCGACGCCGGGGAGCAGTAAGGCGAGTTCGTCGAAGGTGCGCGTAAACGTCGAGGAGCCGAGGGGCAGCAACGACACCTCCTCCTCCGTGAACGATCCGCCCTGCCGCGCGTCGGTCGTCGAGCGGCGCGCGCGCACGTCTGTCTCTTCCTGCGTGACGACGCTCACGGAGGCGGGGGTCGCCGGCGTCGCGGCCGCTCCCGGCGCCGGGGACGCGGCGGGGGTGGCCGTAGTTGAAGGCGTCGGCGTTGCTGCTACGGCCGGCAGCGGGTCGAGCGTGACGGGGACGGGGATCGCCTCGTTGGCCTTGGCGATGAAGAGGCGCTGCGAGACCTCCTTCGTCTGGAAGCCTGGGGCGGAGACGCGGATCGTGTAGAGGCCGGGTTGCAGCAGCCCCTGATACCAGCGGCCGAGCGAGTCGGAGGTCTTCGCGTAGGTCTGGCCCGTCTCGCGGTGGACGACCTCGACCGCCGCGCCCGCCACCGGATCGCCCGTGTCGCTGCTCGTCACCGTGCCCTGGAAAGCGCCCGTGACGGTGTCCTGCGCGGACGCGCCGGGCAGGCCGGCGAAGATGAATGTGAGGGTCAGCGCGACCGCGAGCGCGGCACGCCACTGGCCGGCTGGTGCGGGGTGTTCGAGAGTCATGTGTTCCTCTGTTTCGGGAGCCGGTGCGTTCGGACTGAGAATTCGGAGGCCAGCCCTGCGGGTTAAAGCGGCGGCGTGCGGCCGCGTCAGGCGAATTTCGACGGCGGGCGACGAACGGCCCGGGCTTCGGGAGCAGAAAACCTCGGGGCCGCCCAGCTACGGGCGAACTTATGGCATTGCGTGACTCTCGTCAAGCTGTTCCGCGCCGCCGTCTTTAAAGCTTCACATCGCGCCAGACTTTCTATATGATTCGTCGCCGCCGGTTCGGCAATGAGTTGATCCTGAATTCCCGTGGCCGCGGCGAGAGTCGCCGGGTGTCTCGATCAATGTAGGACGCGGCAGACTCCACCCCGGTCGCCAGCGCTTCCACCCCGACGTGGCCCGTAGCTGAGTACCACACCAATCACGCCGCGCCCTGCGGTATGCGGTATCGGGCACGCTACAGAATCTTCGACCGGGCCTCGCCGGCTCACGGCGCTCTGCCCTTAACAGTCCGCCGCAGCCTTGGCGGGCCGAAGGCCACGCGCGCTCAGTTCGAAAGTCACACGCTTAACAGATTCTGGCCGTAGCCTTCTTGGAACGTCCCGCGACCGTCTCGCCGGAGAAAGGGCTTTACGGGATTGTCTCGCCGGCAACCACACGCAGCGACCGTGCTCGTCGTGGACGACACGCCCGACCGCCTGGAGCTGCTGAGCCTGATCGTGCGGCAGTTCGGCCACAGCGTGCTCACGGCGCGCGACGGGAGGGAGGGCTACGACGCGGCGAAGGCGGCCCGCCCCGACCTCATCATCAGCGACGTCTCGATGCCGCGGGTTGACGGGGTGGAGTTCTGCAAACTCGTCAGGTCCGACGCCGATCTACAGTCCACGCCCATCCTCCTCGTCAGCGCCCTCAGGGTGGACTCCGACAGCGCGGTGAACGGCATCAGGGCCGGGGCCGACGACTACATCGAAGCCCCCTACGATCCCGCGCGGCTGGCGGCCAAGGTCGAGCGACTCATCGAGCGCGGACGGGTCGAGGAGGAGATACGCCGCCTCAACGCGGCGCTCGAGCGGAGGGCGGCGGAGAGGACTTCGCAGCTCGCCGAGGCCAACGCCGAGCTGGAAGCCTTCAACTACATGGTCTCCCACGACCTGAGGGAGCCGCTCCGGCTGATCCGCAGTTTCGCGGAGAAGCTGAAACAGCGCGCCGCGCTCGACGAGACGGGCCTGGGCTACCTGGAGGTGATCACGGGGACACTCGATCAGGCGGTCAGGATGATCGACGACCTCCTGGCGTTCTCCCGCCTGGGCCGCGGCGACCTGAAATGCGCCTCGGTGGACATGGGCCGCCTGGTGGAAGAGGTGCGGAAGGGGTTGGAGGCCGGCTGGCCCGAAGGCCGGGCGGTAGAGTGGGAGACGGGGCGGCTCCCGGAAGTTCAGGGCGACGCCTCGCTGCTGCGGCTCGTGTGGCGGAACCTCCTCTCGAACGCCGTGAAGTACACGCGAAAGAACCCCGCGCCGCGCGTCCGCGTGGGGAGCGCCGAGGGCGAGGGGGAGACGATCTTCTTCGTGGAGGATAACGGCGTCGGGTTCGACATGCGCGAGGCCGGCAAGCTCTTCGGTGTCTTCAGCCGCCTGCACTCGCCCGCGGAGTTCGAGGGGACTGGCGTGGGCCTCGCCAGCGTGCGGCGGGTCGTCGCGCGGCACGGCGGGCGCACGTGGGCCGAGGGGAAGGGGGGGGAGGGGGCCACCTTCTACTTTTCAATCCCGCGCCCCTCCGCGCCGCCGTCCCACGAGTAGGACTTGAGGCTGACGCCGATTGACGAGCGCACCGCTATGACAACACAGTCCCCCAGCCCGGTCAGGGTGTACGTCGTGGACGATCACGCGATCATGCGCCGGGGCGTTAAAGACGTGCTCAGGGAGTGCGAGGGCATGGAGTGCGTCGGGGAGGCTGGGGAGCGCGACGCGGCCCTGGCCGGCGCCGCCGAAACTCGGCCGGACGTGATCCTGCTCGACCTCGACCTGGGGAACGTCTCGGGCATCGATCTGATACCCGAACTGCGGAAGGCTTCACCCGCGTCCCGCGTCCTGATCCTGACGGGCCTCTCAAGCGAGGCGGTACACCTCAAGGCGTTCCGCGCCGGGGCACGCGGGCTGGTGCTCAAGGGGAAGGCCGAGGAGGAACTAGCGCCGGCCATCAGGAAGGTGATCGCGGACAGGCTGTGGATCGATCCGGCGCTCGTCGAGAGCCTGCTGGACGAGGGGGCCGACGCCGCGACGGGCTGGGAGAGTGATCCGGAGGCGACCCGGATCAAGACGCTGAAGCCGAGGGAGATGGAGATCATCTCTCTGATCGGCGAAGAGGGACTGAGCAACGCCAGGATCGCCGAGCGGCTGTTCATCGCAGAGGGGACGGTTAAGCAGCACCTGAATAACATCTTCGAGAAGCTGGGCGTGACGGATCGCTTCGCGCTGATCATGTACGCCTACAGGCACGGCCTCGCCCGCCCGCCGATCCAGAAACTTTCGTAAACTGCCGCCGGCCCGGCCCGACGACCGACACGCCGCCGCCCTCACAGCGAATCTGCCCGGCCGGCTCCCGCGCGGCCACGTAAGCGCCCAAACCCCCGAAAATCAAGTCCCGCCCCGAAAAATATAACCAAAGTTATAGAAGGAATATAACCGGTGGCAGATGTGCCGCCGCGCCCGAACGTCTATGCTGCCTCGCTTCCCTGAAGGGGAGGTGGGCCCCCCCGCGGGTAGTGCCCGGCCCGACACGTAAAGGAGACCTCTGGGCAGATGCAGACACAAGGCAGCGCGACCGCGGACAAACTCTTCTGGCACGGCGACACACCCTGCCCCGGCGCGGACGAGCAGATCTACGACCCGTTCCGCGCGACCGTCAGGTGCAAGGGCGCCGACGGCAGGAGGCACTCGGTCGAGACCGTCCTCGACAGCTTCAGCCGGCGGGGCCTGTGCGTCCGCCTCTCGCGGGAGATGAAGGAGGGCGAACGGCTCTTCGCCGTCGTCTCGCTCTCCGACCAGAAGGACGGGGAGGTCGCGCCGCCCAGGGTCGCGGTGCTCGGCACCGTCCTCCGCGTCGAGAAGCGACCGAGCCGGGCTTACGGCCTGGCGGTGAAGATCACCCGCTACAGGCTGCTGTAGTCGCCGGCCGCGCGGGAACGCCGCCCGCCGCTTAGCCGCGCCATTTTTTAGTGCAGAACTTTTATAGCGCCGAAATTCCCGCGGCCTCGACGCCTTATGTTGCCGTGAAGAACTTGACTCAGACAGGTGTTAACTAAATGTCCTCGCTGAACCGCATCCCCCGCGCCGCCCGCACGGCCCTCCTCATCGCCGCCGCCGTACTCTCACTCGGCAGCGTTGCCGTGCTCGCCGCCTACGGCCCGTCGCGCTCGCTCGGCGCCGCCTCGGCCGCCCTCTCGCTCCTGGACGCCTTGGCGCGCGTCCCGTCGGCCGCCGCCCCCGGCGATCAAAGCGGCGTGATCACCCCGAATGCGCTTCAGGCCAACGGCAAAATTGTCTTCAGGAGCAGCAGGGACGGGAACGACGAAATCTACGTGATGGACGCGGACGGGTCGAACCAGACCCGGCTCACCAGCAACACTGCCTCTGATCTCGCGCCGGTGTTCAACCACGACGGGAGCAAGATCGCCTTCATATCCCTCCGCGACGGTGGCAACGCAGAGATTTACGTGATGAACGCGGACGGGACTAGTCAGACACGACTCACCAATAACGCAGCGGTTGACCGCGAGCCGGCGTTCGATCCAACCGGCGGAAAGATCGCGTTCAGGTCGTCTCGCGACGGCAACAGCGAGATTTACGTGATGGACGCGGACGGGTCGAACCAGACCCGCCTGACGAACAACGCCGCCTCCGATAACCTCCCGGTTTACAGCCCCGACGGTGCTAAGCTCGCCTTCGTCTCCGACCGCGACGGCAACAACGAGATCTACGTGATGAGCGCCGACGGGTCGAACCAGACGCGGCTCACGAACAACGCTGCCTTCGAGACCCATCCGTCCTTCAGCCCCGACGGTACGAAGATCGCCTTCATGTCCGACCGCGACGGCAATGATGAAGTGTACGTGATGAACGCCGACGGGACGGGGCAGACGAACCTCTCTAATGACGCCTCCTTCGACAGCGAGCCGTCCTTCAGCCCCGACGGTACGAAGATCGCGTTCCAGACTTCCCGCGACGGCAACACCGAGATCTACGTGATGAAGGCCGACGGGACGGGGCAGACGAACCTCACCAACTCCGCGTCGGGTAGCAACACCTCCCCGTCTTTCCAGACGCTCCTCTCCTGCGCGCCGCCGCCCCCGAACGGCGTCGCGTGGTACCGCGCCGAAGGGAACGCGAACGACAACCTCGGCTCGAACAACGGCACGGAGCAGGGCGGGTTAACCTACGCCCCGGGCGTGGTCGGCCAGGGGTTCAACTTCGACGGCGTGGACGACGCGGTCTTCGTCGGCAACCCGGCCGCCCTCAAGCTGACCACCGGGATCACGATTGAAGCCTGGATCAGACCCCTCGATTTCCCGACGTCGGGCGAAGCCAAGGCGATTTTGACGAAGTGGGGGCAGAATTTAGCGGGCGATTCGTACGGCCTGTGGACTTACAACGACGGCAGCGGAAACCTGCGGCTCTTAGGCGTGGTCAATCGGACGAACGGGACCGAGGAGGGCATAGGCGCGGGCAACATCCCACTCGACACGTTCAGCCACGTCGCCATGACCTACGACGGGGCGACCGGCGACTTCAAGCTCTACCTTAATGGAACGCAGATCGGGGCCAACAACTTCGGCGCGGCGAACATACTTGCCACTGACAATGATGTGAGCATCGGGCACGAAGAGTCGAATAAGCCCCGCCACTTCAACGGCAAGATTGACGAGGTCGAGGTTTACAGCCGCGCCCTCTCCGCCACCGAAGTCAAAAACATCTACGACGCCAAGAACGCGGGCAAGTGCCTCGCGACGGGCCAGACCATCGCGGCCTCGAACACGAACGACAGCGGCCCCGGCTCGCTCCGCCAGGCCATCCTCGACGCCAACGCCAGTCCCGGCACGCAGACCATCACGTTCAGCATTCCGGGCAGCGGCGTCCGCACCATCAGCCCGACCTCCGCGCTCCCGACGATCACCGATCCGCTAATCATCGACGGCTCGACGCAGCCCGGCTACACGAACGCCCCGCTCATCGAACTCGACGGCTCGACGGCGGGCGGTAACGGGCTGAACATCACGGCGGGCGGTTCGACCGTCCGCGCGCTCGCCATCAACCGCTTCTCGGGCAGCGGCATCGCGATGCAAACGAACGGCGGCAACACCATCGCCGGTTGCTACATCGGCACGAACGCCGCCGGCACCGCGGGGGGGCAGGGGAACGGCAACGGGATCAGCATCACCGGCGGTTCGACCAACAACACCGTCGGCGGCACAACCGCCGCCGCGCGCAACGTCATCTCGGCCAACGCGGGCAACGGCGTGTTTGTTTCCGGCAGCAACGTCAGCGGCAATCTGATCGCCGGCAACTACCTCGGCACGGACGCCGCCGGCACAGCCGCGCTCGCCGGCAGCGTCGGCGTGCGCTTCGACAACAACGCGAACAACAACACCGTGGGCGGCACGGCGGCGGCGGCGCGCAACGTCATCTCCGGCTTCAGCAATGCCGGCGTGTTCCTGACGGGCGGGGCCACCGCGAACACCGTTCAGGGCAACTACATCGGCACGGACGCCGCCGGCACATCCGGTCTCGCCAACGCCTTTGACGGCATCCAGATCAGCGGCGCGAGCGGCAACTCTATCGGCGGGACGGCGGCGGGCACCGGCAACCTCTTCGCCTTCAACGGGCGCAACGGCATGCGCGTCGACAGCGGCAACGCGAACGCGCTCCGCGGCAACACCTTCCACTCGAACGGCACTCTCGGCATCGAGTTAGGCGCCGACGATGTCGTGACGGCGAACGACGCGGGCGACGCCGACACCGGCGCGAACAACTTACAGAACTTCCCCGTCCTCACCTCGGCCGCGGCCTCCGGCGGCAACACGACCGTCTCCGGCACGCTCAACTCGGCGGCCTCGACGCAGTACGCCGTCGAGTTCTTCTCCAACGCCTCGTGCGACGCCTCGGGCAACGGCGAGGGGCGCACGTTCCTCGGCTCCACCTCCGTGACGACCAACGGAAGTGGCAACGCCTCCATCAACGCGACGCTGACGACGGCGACCCCGGCGGGCGAGTTCGTCACGGCGACGGCCACCGACCCGAGCGGGAACACGTCGGAGTTCTCCGCCTGCGTGACCGCCTCGGGCGCGGCCGTCCCCGCGGGCACGCTGATCATCAGCGAGTTCCGCCTGCGCGGCCCGAGCGGCGCCGACGATGAGTTCGTCGAGATTTACAACAACACGAACAGCGATCAGATCGTCAGCGCGCCCGACGGCTCGGCCGGCTACACGGTCGTCGCGTCGGACGGCGTCGCGCGCTTCACCATCCCGAACGGCACGGTCATCCCCGCGCGCGGCCACTACCTCGGCGTCAACTCCGTGGGCTACTCCCTCACGAGCTATCCGGCCGGCAGCGGCACGACCGCCACCGGCGACTCCACCTACACGACCGGCATCCCCGACAACGCCGGCATTGCCCTCTTCAGCACCTCGAACGCGGCCAACTTCGCGCTCGCCAACCGAATCGACGCTGTCGGCTCAGCCGGCGAGTCCAACATCCTCTACAAGGAGGGGGTGGGATACCCCAACCACGCCTCCGTCGCCACCGACCACGCCTTCGTGCGTAAGCTCACGGCCGGCAACCCGCAGGACACCAACGACAACCAGGCCGACTTCCGCGTCGTCGATACCAACGGCTCGAACATGTGTACCTCGGCGAACGGCTTCGATTGCCAGCGCCTCGGCGCGCCGGGGCCGGAGAACTTGTCGAGCACCGTGCGCGGCGCGCTGCCCGACGGCAACGGGATCAACGTCTCGCTCCTCGACCCTGCGGCGGCGGCCGACGCCGCGCCCAACTTCGTCCGCGACATGACGCCCGACATGAACGCCACCCAAGGCACGATCAACGTCCGGCGCAAGCTGACCAACAACACGGGCCAGACGCTGACGCGCTTGCGCTTCCGCATCACTGACATCACCACCTTCCCCTCCCCGGTGGGAACCGCCGACCTGCGCGTGCTCTCTTCGGCCGACTCTGTGGTGACGACCAGCGGCGGGCCGGTCAGCGTCTCCGGCACGACGCTCGAACAGCCGCCCTCGCAACCCAACGGCGGCGGCGTCAACTCCACCCTCTCGGTCGGGACGATCACACTGGGGACGCCGCTCGCGCCGGGGGCGAGCGTGGACGTGCAACTCACCTTCGGGGTGGAGCAGGACGGGACGTACCTCGTCAAGACCGACCTGCCGCTAACCGTCTCCAGCCTGCCCGTCTGCGTCGCCCCGCCCTCGAACCTCGTCGCCTGGTATCCCGGCGACGGCAACGCCTTCGACATCCAGGGCGCGAACCACGGCACGTTGCAGAACGGCGCGACGTTCGCCGCCGGGCAGGTCGGCCAAGCGTTCAGCTTCGATGGCGTTGACGACTATGTGAGAATCAACGACGCGCCCGTGCTCGACATCACGGGTGACCTCACCATCGACGCCTGGATCAATCCGTCGGGCAGTTTCGGCGGCGGCGTGACTATCGTCACCAAGCGCGACGCCGACAACAGTGACGTGACCTACGACCTGTACCTCGGGCCGGACGGGAGGCTTAACTTCGCCTCGCAGCAGGGCGGTGGGGGATTCATCGCGGTGACCACATCCGCAGCGATCCCCCAGAACCAGTGGACGCACGTAGCCGCGGCGATTGCAGGCGCCAATCTCAAGCTCTACGTCAACGGCGTGGAGAGCGCGTCGAACACGACGTATCCGGCGCGCACGGCGTCTGACGGGCCGCTGACCATCGGCGCGACCGAGGCTACGACCTGCCCCGGCGGCGCCTGCGGCTTCTTCCCCGGCCTGATCGACGAGGTAGAAATCTTCACCCGCGGCCTCTCGGCCGCCGAAGTTCAGGCCATCTACAACGCAGACACCGCCGGCAAGTGCAAGTCGGCCGCGGCGGCTGTCCTCTCCGTCACGAACACGAACGACTCGGGCGCAGGCTCGCTCCGGCAGGCGATCCTCGACTCGAACGCCAACGCGGGCACGCAGACTATCGCCTTCCAGATTCCGGGGGCGGGGCCGCACACCATCACGCCGGCGTCGGCGTTGCCGAACATCACCGCGCCGGTCGTCATCGACGGCTACACGCAGCCCGGTTCGTCGCCCAATACGTTAGCCACCGGCAACGACGCCGCTCTCAAGATCGAACTGAACGGCACGAGCGCCGGGGCGGCCAGCGGCCTCCGCTTCACCGTCGGCGGCTCGACCATCCGCGGCCTCGTCATCAACCGCTTCCAGCAGCACGGCATCCTGCTGTTCGGCGGCTCCGCGAGCACCATCGAAGGCAATTTCATCGGCACCGATCCTTCCGGCGCGAGCGATCTCGGCAACACGTTCGCCGGCGTCCGCATCACCAACTCGGACAACAACCTGATCGGCACGACCACGCCCGCGGGCCGCAACCTCATCTCCGGCAACAACGAGACGGCCGTCTTCCTCGAAAGCGGCTCGAACGGCAACCTGATCCGCAACAACTACCTCGGCACGAACGCCGCCGGAACCTCGGCCGTCCCCAACGTCTCCGCGGGCATCTCCATCGGCTTCGACAGCGGCAACACCATCGGCGGCACCAACGCCGCAGCGCGCAACGTCATCTCCGGCAACGGCGGCGACGGCGTGAAGATCAACGGCGCGGGCGCGGACTCGAACGTCGTCTCCGGCAACTACATCGGCACGAAATCGGACGGCACGACCGCGCTCGCCAACACGGTCGCCGGCGTCCGCATCGCGATCTCGGCCGCCAACAACACGGTGGGCGGAACGGGCGCGGGCGCGGGCAACGTCATCGCCTTCAACGGCAACGACGGCGTTTACGTCGGGCCGGACGCCGGCACCGGCAACGCCGTCCGCGCTAACTCCATCTTCTCGAACGGCGCGCTCGGAATCGACATCGGCCCCGACGGCATCACCGCCAACGACGCGGGCGACCCGGACACCGGCCCGAACAACCTACAGAACTTCCCAGTCCTCAGCGCGGTCACCTCGATGGGCGCCAGCACCCGCGTACAGGGCACGCTCAACTCCACAGCCAACACGCAGTTCTCAATCGAGTTCTTCTCCAACGCCGGATTCTGCGACGCCGCGGGCAACGGCGAGGGCAAGACCTTCCTCGGCTCGACCTCCGTGACCACGGACGGCTCGGGCAACGCCGCCTTCGACACGACCCTTTCGAGCGGCGTCACAGTCGGCGACGTGGTGACGGCGACGACTACCGACCCTTCCGGCAACACCTCCGAGTTCTCCGCCTGCCAGACGGCCCTCGCGCCCGAGATGAACGTCAAGGGCAACAACACTTCAATCGCAGACGGCGACACCACGCCCTCCGCCGCCGATCACACAGACTTCGGAACGGCTTCAACCGGCACGGTCTCGCGCACCTTCACGATTGAGAACACGGGTGGCGTCGGGCTTAACCTGACGGGCACGCCGAAGGTCTCTGTCACCGGCGCGAACGCGTCGGACTTCGCCGTCATGGCGCAGCCCTCCTCGCCGGTCGCCGGCGGCGGCACGACCACCTTCACCGTCCAGTTCGCGCCGACCGCGCCGGGCGCGCGCGCCGCCACGTTGAGCATCGCCAACGACGACGCGGACGAGAACCCCTACGACTTCTCGATCCATGGCACGGGCCAGGCTTTCGTCGTCCGCAACACCGCCGACTCCGGCGCAGGCTCGCTCCGCCAGGCCATCACGGACGCCAACGCCAACGCGGGCACCGACACCGTCTCATTCAACATCCCCGGCTCGGGCGTGCAGACCATCGCGCCGGCCTCGGGCCTGCCGGCCGTCACCAGCCCCGTCGTCATAGACGGCACGACGCAGCCCGGCTACGCCGGCTCGCCCCTCGTCGAGCTGAACGGCACGAGCGCCGGGGCCAGCGCGAGCGGCCTGACGATCTCCGGGGGCGGTACGACCGTGCGCGGCCTCGTCATCAACCGCTTCAACGGCGCCGGCGTCAACATCACGACGGCCGGCGGCAACACCATCGAGGGCTGCTACGTCGGCACGAACGCGGCGGGCACGGCGGCGTCCGCCAACAGCTCGAACGGGATCTTCATCTCGTCCGCCAACAACACCGTCGGCGGCACCATGCCCGCGCAGCGCAACGTCGTCGGCGGCAACACGGGCGGCGGCGTCGGCATCAGTGGCGCGGGCGCGACCGGAAACCAGGTGAGCGGCAACTACGTCGGCACGAACGCGGCGGGCACGGCGGCCGTCGGCAACGGCGGCGCGGGCGTCTTTATCATCTTAGGCGCAACCGGCAACACCGTCGGCGGCACGGCGGCGGGCGCTGGCAACATCATCAGCGGCAGCAC
>DATHBT010000296.1:0-6378 GCA_035295985.1 Pyrinomonadaceae bacterium
TGCGGGCAGGGACAAGCCCTGCCCCTACAAACTGGCTTACTGATTTGCGGTCGTCGCGGTCGTTCGCCCGGCCGCGGGCCTAAGGTACTTGTCGAACCACTCGACGTGGCGGCGCATGAGATCGATCAGGTGGTTCGGCTCCGTGATGCTGTGGCCGGCGCGCGGGTAGCGTACGAAAGTGACGGGCACGCCGCGCCTGCGGAGCGCGCGGTAATACTGCTCGGCCTTCGCGATTGGCACGCGCCTGTCCTGCTCGCCGTGCGTGATCAGCAGGGGCGTCTTCACGCGGTCGGCGAAGCGCACGGGCGACCAGCGCTCGTAGGTCTCGCGCGCGGCCCAGGGCGTGCCGCCGAAGCCGTACTCCATGAGGCCCGGTATGTCCGACTGGCCGAAGAAGCTGTACCAGTCGGAGATGCCGGCGTGGCCGATGGCGGCCTTGAAGCGGTCGGTCTGTGTGATGGCCCAGAAGGTCATGAACCCGCCGTAACTTCCGCCCATCACGGCGAGCCTGTCGGGGTCTGCGACGCCGAGCCGGACGACTTCGCCCACGCCGGCCATCAAGTCCTGAAAGTCTTTCCCGCCCCAGTCGCGCACGTTCGCGGTGGCGAACTTGTGGCCGTAGCCCGTGGAGCCGCGCGGGTTCGGCATCAGGACGGCGTAGCCGTGGCCCGCGTAAATCTGCGCGCGCCCCTCGAAGCCGTAGGCGAAGCGCGCGTAAGGCCCGCCGTGAATCTGCAGGATGGTCGGGTACTTCATGCCGCGCTCGTAGCCGGCGGGCTTGACGAGCATCCCCTCGATCTCAAGATTGTCCGCGCCCTTCCAGCGCAGGACTTCGATGTCGCCGAGCGCGAACTCCTTCGCCTGCGGGTTGAGATCGGTGATGCGTCGCGCGTCGCGCCCCGCGGCGGTCGAGACCCAGATGTCTTCGGGCTGCCTGGCGTCCTCGAACAGGAACGCCAGCCGCGTGTTGTCCGGCGAGAGATCGACGCCCGAATACCCGCCCGCCTTCTCGAAGACCGCGCGCGCCTCGCCGCCCGCCGCAGGCACGCGGAGGAGTTGCCCGTAAACGCCGACCGACGCGGCGACGTAGAGGTCGCGCCCGTCCCTCGACCACCGCGCCGGGCCGCTGACCGAATCGCTCTGCCCTTCGGTCAGGTTGCGCGGCGTGCCTCCCTCCGTGGCGACGACCAGCAAGTCCGTCTTCTGCGCCCACACGCTCGGATCGGGGTGGGACGTGTAGGCGACCCAGCGGCCGTCGGGCGAGAAACGCGGCTGTGAATCGGGGCCGGGGTTGGTGGTCAGTTGTCGCGGCTTCCCTCCCTCGGCCGGGGCTATGAAGATATCCGTGTTGCGATCCTCCGAGATGTCTGTGAAGGAAGACTCCTGCGCGCCCGCCCGCGCTGCGACGTAGGCGATCCAGCGGGAGTCGGACGACCACTGTGGGTCGGAGGCGGAGAACGCGCCCTCCGTCACGCGCCTCTTCGTCTTCGTGCCGAGTTCGATTGTCCACAGGTGCGAGTAGATGAAGCCCGAATCGACGACGATGGCGTCGAAGCGATCTTTTTTGAGCTTGTCGCGCTCGGCCTTGTCCTGCGGCGTGTCGCGGACGACGTAGGCGATGCGCCTGGAGTCGGGCGACCAGCGGAACTGCGAGACGCCGGCATCCTCCTCGGTCAGTTTCTCGGCCTCGCCGCCGCGCACCGGGATGATCCAAATTTGGTTGCCGCCGCCCGCCGCGGGCGTCGCGCCGCCGGCCGCGGGCGCGCTGCGGTTGGCGAGGAACGCGATCCAGCGCCCGTCCGGCGACCAAGCGGGCTGCGTCTCGCCCCGCTCGCCGTTCGTCAAACGGATCACCTCTCCGCCATCCGCCGAGACTAGATAGACGTGCGAGTCGCGCCGGTTCTCCTTGCGGTTCCAGTCCGAGATCGTGAAGGCCAGCCACTTGCCGTCGGGCGACCACTGCGGCGCGCCGACGCCCCTGATCGCCAGCACGTCCTCCATCGTCACGCGCTTCTGCCCCTGGGGCTGGGGCTGCGGCTGCTGTGCGGCCGCGTCCAGCGCGAACAGCGCAACGGCCAGCAGCGACGCAAAGAAAATTCGCCTCACTGTCAGTTCCTCCTAATCGATCAGCGCGGCGTGCTTCAGTCGCGCGGCTGCCGCGATCTCTCGTAGGCCGCGTACAGCTCGCCGGGCCGCTCGGCGTACAGCTCCGCGTAGCCGCACTCGCCGCACACGCGGGCCGTCAGCGTGGCCTGGAAAGTCTCTTTGAAGAAGAGCGCGTCCGGGTTCTCGTGCAGCTTGACGGCCAGCTCGGCCGGCAGGTTGTAGTGGCCCAGGTCGCGCACCGCCGCGCGCGGGATGACCCTCGCCGAGCCGCACTTCGCACAAACGATCTCGTCGCCCATCGGCGCAACCCTCCGCAAAACTGATCGGAGTCGGCCCTGCCGCGCGCGGCCCGGGGGAAGGCCGGGGCGGCCGTCTCGCGGACGCGGGACGCGTCTGCCGGCCGCGAGAGCGAGCTTGTGTAAGGGCATCCGTCCGGGCGTGCGTTAACCTAGCTGAAGTGCGCCCAACTTTATCGCAACGGCTGTGCAAAGGCCAGCGAATCTTTTATGCTTTGCGGCGCTCCACCCACGACTCGCCGCCGCGCACGCGCGTCCGCTCGTGCGGCGAACCCCGCGAGGCTTACCCCCATGACGACGGAGTTCACAATGCGCCCGGCGCGCGAGGACGACCTGCCCGCCACACTCGACGTGTTCTATGCCGCGCTCGCAGACCTGTTCGAGCGCCACAACTTCGACGCGCCGCCCCCGCCGCGCGCGTACATGGAGGCCAACTGGCGTCACCTGCTCGCGACGGGCATCTTCCACATGGCGGAGCGGGACGGCCGCGCCGTCGCCGTCTGCAACGCGCTCGTGCGCGACCGGCTGTGGTTCCTGTCGGGCTTCTGGGTGCTGCCGGAGTTCCAGGGGCGGGGCGTCGGCCGCAGGCTCCTCTCGGAGGTGTGGCGGGAGGGAGGGCGGCAGGGCGCGGAGATTTTTTTCGTCTGGTCGTCCTGGGATCAGAGGGCCGTGGCGAGCTACCTGCGCGCGGGGATGCTGCCCGGCTACCAGATGCTGAACTTCTGGGGGCGCGCGGCGGACGTGCGACTGCCGGGGCCGCCCGCGGGCTACGCGGTCGAGCCGCTCGCGGTCGAGTCGGCCGCCTCAATAGATGAAACGGTGCGCGCGACAAGGCGCGAAGTCGATCACCGCTTCTGGCTCGCGCAGCCGGGCGCACGCGGCCGTCTCGTCGTCGGCCGGACGGGAAGCCCCGTCGGCTACTACTATCTCGAAGGCGACGCGGTCGCGCCCGCCGCGTGGGTTGCGGACGCGGACGCCGAAGCCGTGCTCGCGCTCGCCTGCCGCGAGGCCGCCGACGTGACCGGCTCAGTCGCGATGCGCGTCCCCGGCATCAACCACGCGGCCCTGCGCTTCGCGCTCGCCGCGCGCATGCGCTACGTCTCCTACGCACACTTCTTCACCACCGCCCCCTTCGGCCGGCTCGAACGCTACCTCGCCTCCGGCCCCGTGCTCTTCTAAGAAGCCCGGCCGAATTATTCACATGCGCCAGAGCGACAAACCGCCGGAAGGAAATGACGCTGACGCGGTGCGCGTCCCGCGCGACGCAGGCGCGCACTCGTTGGCACGCCGCCTCGGACTCTTCGACGCGACGATGCTCGTCATGGGCGGCATCGTCGGCGCAGGGATATTCGTCAACCCGCACGTCGTCGCGCGCGCAGTCCCCTCGCCGGCCCTCATCCTCGGCGCGTGGCTCGCGGGCGGACTTGTGGCGCTGGCGGGCGCGTTCGTTTACGCGGAGCTGGCCGCGCGAAGGCCCGAAGTCGGCGGCCAGTACGCTTACCTGCGCGACGCCTTCCACCCGTCGGTCGCGTTCCTCTACGGCTGGGCGCTGCTGCTCGTCGTGCAGACGGGCGGGATGGCCGCGGTCGCCGTCACCTTCGCGCGCTACTTCCTTGAGCTGACCGGCTGGCCCCTCGCCGAGTGGACGGTCGCGGCCGTCGCCCTCGCCGCGCTGACGGCGGTCAACTGCGCGGGCGTGCGCGCGGGCGGAACCGTCCAGAGTGTGCTGATGGTCTTGAAGATCGCGGCCTTCGTCACGCTCATCTGCGCCGGACTCGCCGCGCTCGCGCCGGAGCGTCTGACCGAAGTCGGCGCAACCGCGCGGCGCGCGCCGCTCGATCAGTTGACCGCTTTCTTCGGCGCGCTCACGCCCGTGATGTTCGCGTACGGCGGCTGGCAGACGGCGAGCTTCGTCGCCGCCGAGATGCGCGACCCGCGGCGCGACCTCGCGCGCGGGCTGCTCTACGGCGTGGCGGGCGTGATCGTTTTGTACACGGCCGTTAACTTCGTCTGCGTCGGCGTGCTCGGGGCCGCCGCGCTGGCCGAAACCCCCGCGCCGGCCTCGGCCGTGATGCGGGTGGCCCTGGGCGAGGCGGGCGCTCGCTTCATCGCCGCCGGGATAGCCCTCTCCGCGCTCGGTTTCTTGAGCCAGGGGATGCTCACCGCGCCGCGGGTCTATTTCGCGATGGCCGAGGATCGGCTCTTCTTCGCGCCGCTCGCCCGCGTGAGCAGAAGGACGCGGGCGCCCGTCTGGGCCATAGCCCTGCAGGGCGCGCTGGCGATCCTGATCGCCGCCGCCGGGCGCTACGAACAGATTCTCAACTACGTCGTCTCGGTGGACTTCATCTTCTTCGGCCTGACCGGCCTCGCGCTCTTCGTCTTCCGCGGCCGGCGCACGCGAACGGACGACGGCGGCGAAATCTTCCGCGCGCCGGGCCACCCGGTAACGACCGCCTTCTTCGTCGCCGCCTGCGGCGCGGTCGTCGCGGTGACGATCTACCGCGAGCCTTTGAACAGCGCGGCCGGGCTGTTGATACTGCTCGCGGGCGTGCCGGCGTTTCTCTTCTGGCGGACGCGCCAAAGAAAGGGCGAGAGGCGATGAGCACAGACAGGGCCGGGCGCGTGATGAGTTCCGAGTACATGCACTGGGCGAAGACCGTCCACGCGCGGGCGCGCTTCAACCTCGCCAACAGCGGGATGCGCTCCTACACGCTCGCGAAGCTTCCGGTTTCGCTCTCCGACATAGAGCTTTCGGGGCCGAGCTTCTACGGCTACGCGCCGTTGCAGGAGGCAATCGCGCGCAAGGAAGGGGTTCCGGCCGACTGCGTCGTCGCCGCCAACGGCACTTCGATGGCGAACCACCTCGCGATGGCCGCGCTCGTCTCGCCCGGCGACGAAGTCCTCATCGAGCGGCCCGCCTACGAGCTGCTCGTCTCGACCGCGCGCTACCTCGGAGCCGAAGTGCGCCGCTTCGAGCGCAGGGCCGGGGACAACTTCCGTCTCGACGCGGCCGAAGTCCGCCGCGCGATCACTCCGCGCACGCGCCTCGTCGTCCTGACGAACCTTCACAACCCTTCGTGCTCGCTCGCGGACGAGACGACGCTCCGGGAGATCGGCGAGGCGGCGCGGAGCGTCGGCGCGCGCGTCATCGCCGACGAAGTCTATCTGGACTCCGCGCTGACGGACGAGCCGCCGCGCTCGGCCTTCCACCTCGGCCCCGTCTTCGTGAGCACGAACAGCCTGACGAAGTTCTACGGACTCGGCGGGCTGCGCTGCGGCTGGATTCTGGCCGAGCCTGAGCTGGCGCGAAGAATCTGGCGCTTAAACGATCTCTTCGGCGCGTTGCAGCCCCACCCGGCCGAGCGCCTGAGCGTCGCCGCGCTAGCTCACCTGCCGCAGATCGCGGCCGAGTCCCGCGCCCTGCTCGACGCGAACCTGCCCCTCTTCAACCGCTTCCTCGCGTCGCGCGAAGAACTCGAAGCCCCGCCGATGCGGCACGGCACGGTCTCCTTCCCCCGCCTGCGCGGCGGCGACGAGGAGACGGTCGAGCGACTTAGCGATCTGCTGCTCGACCGCTACGAGACCTCAATCGTGCCCGGCCGCTTCTTCGAGCGGCCCGATCACTTCCGCGTCGGCATCGCGCTCGACACGGACGTGTTCACGGAAGGCCTCGCGCGTCTCGGCGCGGCGCTCGATGAGTTGAGTTAGAGAGTATCGGAAAGTAGGTAGGGGCAGGGCTTGTCCCTGCCCGCCGCGACTGAACGTCGCACAAATAAACCGCCGCCATTCTTCATCGAATGCCGGCGGTTGTTTTTCGCGCTTACGCGCTCACGGGCAGGGACAAGCCCTGCCCCTACAATTTCACTCAGAGTCTCCTTCTCATTCCACCTTCGCCGTCCGGCCGGCCGCGGCGGCGACCGCTTCGACCAGCTCGGAGGGCGCGACCGGCTTGGGGACGTGCGACTGGAAGCCGGCT
>DATHBT010000297.1:0-11884 GCA_035295985.1 Pyrinomonadaceae bacterium
GGCGGGATCATGTCGGCGTAGGAGGGCATCGCGCCCCAGCCGTTCGTGATCACGTCGAAGAAGTGGCCGACCGGCTCCGAGCGCAGACGGTCGTCGTGGAGCGAGGGCGGGCGGCGGAAACCGCGCCGCACGATCATCCCGTCGCCGAAGCCGGTCGCGCCGTGGCACATCAGGCAGAACGCCGCGTAGCGCTCCTGCCCGCGGTCGAGGTCGGCCTTCGTGACGGTGAACGGGAACTCCGTGACCAGCCCGTCGCGCCCCGCCCCTTGCGTCTCGCCGGCCGGCACGCCCACGCGCCCGCCGACGTTGCCGCGCACGTTCACCTCGCCGCCCGGCGTCGAGCCGGAGTTAGAGCCTTGCATGTTCGGCGAGGTCGTCTGCAAGACGTTCTGCGTCGTCCCGCCCGCGCCCTGCTGCTGCTGCGCCGCGCCCGCGCCACCCTGCTGACCGGCCGCGCGCCTGCCGGTGTGGAAAGCAGAATCCTCGCGAAGATACCCGCGCGCCACCGTCCCCTCCGGGAACGGGCGCGAAGCCTGCCCGTCGGCGAAGAACTTGCTCTGCTCGTAAGCCTCGTAGCGCGGCTGATCCTGCATGTCCTGCCGGCAGCCGGAGAGCAGAAGGCAGCAGGCAGAAAGCAGAAGGCAGTACAGAACCGGACGCCCGGAACGCGCGAAGGCCGCGGCGGCGGCAGACTTTTGTCCTGACTGCCTTCCGCCTTCCGCCTTCCGCCTTCTTCGCTTTTCAGTGTTCGACATCCGTCACCTCCCGCGCGCCGTCGAGCTCCCGCAAGAAAGCGGCCGTGCCCGCGCGGTCGAACTTGGGATCGCGCGCCTCAATGAGGAGGAAGAAGCGGTCGCGCGTGGCGAGCGCGAAGTTCGGCGCGTTAAAGACCGGGTGGTACGGCTCCGGCAGCCCGTTCAGGGCCAGCATCCCGAAGATGGCGGCGAGCGCCGCGCCGAGCACGGTCGTCTCGAACGTGATCGGGATGAAGGCGGGCCAACTGTGCAGGGGCTTCCCGCCGACGTTCAAGGCGTAGTCGTAGGCGTTCATCCAGTACTGCATGAGATACCCGCCGAGTCCGCCGACGATGCCGCCGATGAGCACGATCAGAGGCAGGCGGCTGCCGTGGAAGCCGATGGCCTCCGAGAGTGCTTCGAGCGGGTAGGGCGAGTAGGCGTCCATGCGCCGGTAGCCCTCCTCGTAGGCGCGGCGCGCCGCCGCGACCGCGTCGGTCGGGTTGTCGAACTCGGCGATCACGCCGTAAATCGGCGGCCTCTTCGTTCTCCTCATAACCACTCAACCCAAATAGCTGTTAGCTGTTAGCTGTTAGCAAAACCGAACCTGGATCGAAACGAAAGATGCCAGCTCTTATCTTCCGGCTAACGGCTAACGGCTAAGAGCTAACAGCTACTCATCACTTCAGTGCTCCTCCTTGACCGCCGCCTGCGGCAGGATCGTCCGCATCTCGAAGATGGAGATGATCGGCAGGAAGCGGATGAAGAGGAACAGCAGCATGAAGAACAGCCCGATGGTCCCGATGAACATCGAGAAGTCGAAGATCGTCGGCCGGTACATCGCCCACGACGACGGCAGGAAGTCGCGGTGCAGGGAGGTGACGATGATGACGAACCGCTCCAACCACATCCCGACGCTGACCACCATCGCGACGGCGAAGAGGATGAGCGTGTTGTGGCGCGCCCTCTTCAGCCAGAGCACCTGCGGGATGATGATGTTGGTCAGGAGCAGCAGCGCGTAGCACCACCAGTACGGCCCCGTCCAGATGCGGTTCTTGATCATGAAGCCCTCGAACTCGCTCGCCGAGTACCAGGCCATGAACGCCTCCATCATGTAGCCGTAGCCGACGATGAGGCCCGTGGCGAGCATCACCTTCGCGGAGTTGCGCAGGTGGCGCATCGTGATGAAGTCTTCCAGCCCGTAGAACTTCCGCAGCGGGATGGTGAGCGTGAGCACCATCGCGAAGCCGGCGTAGATGGCTCCGGCGACGAAGTAGGGCGGGAAGATCGTGGCGTGCCAGCCGGGCAGTTGCGAGTAGGCGAAGTCGAAGCTGACGATGGTGTGGACGGAGAGCACGAGCGGGGTGGCTAACCCCGCGAGCAGCAGGTACGTCGTCTCGTAGCGGTGCCAGTGGCGCGCGCTCCCGCGCCAGCCGAGCGCCAACATCCCGTAAACGATCTGGAAGGCGCGGTTCTTCGCGCGGTCCCGGAGCGTGGCGAAGTCGGGGATGAGTCCGACGTACCAGAAGAGGGCCGAGACGGTCGCGTAGGTCGAGACGGCGAACACGTCCCACATCAGCGGGCTGCGGAACTGCGGCCACATCGCCATCGTGTTCGGGTACGGGAACATCCAGTAGGCGAGCCACGGGCGGCCGGTGTGGAGCAGCGGGAACAACCCGGCGCAGGCGACGGCGAACAGGGTCATCGCCTCGGCGAAGCGGTTGATCGAGGTGCGCCACTCCTGGCGCAGCAGGAGGAGGATCGCGGAGATCAACGTTCCGGCGTGGCCGATGCCGATCCACCAGACGAAGTTGATGATGTCGAAGGCCCACCCCACCGGCTGGTTGTTGCCCCAGATGCCGATGCCGGTGGCGACGAGGTAGGTGATCGTCATCATCAGCATGCCGGAGAGCAGGAAGGAGATGCCGAAGCCGATCCACCACCCCAGCGGCGTGCGGCGCTGGAGCGTGAGCGAACTGATCTTGTCGGTGACGGAGCCGAAGGTGTGGCCCGGCTGGATGACCGGGTTGGGCGTCACGTGGATGTCGCCCGTCCAGTCGTCGCCCCCCAGCTCCGCCCGTCGCACGTCGTCGTGCGGCTGATCTATGTTGCGGCTCGACATAAAAGTTCTCTCGCCCCGTCTCTCGTCGCCCTGCTGCTGCTGCCTGTCGTCTTTAACCGTGCGTCTCGCCGTGCGCGTCGCCCGTCGAAGGTGCGGACGGGATTTCCGGGTTCGGGTTGCGCACCGCGGCCAGATAAGTCGTCCGGGGCCGCGTGCCGAGTTCGGCGAGCAGCGCGTAGTTGCGCCGGTCGGCCTGTAGCTTCGCCACGCGGCTCCCGCTGTCGTTCAGATCGCCGAAGATGATCGCCTCGGTCGGGCACGAGGCCTGGCAGGCGGGCTGTATCTCGCCGTCGCGCACGCGGCGTCCTTCCTTCTCGCTCTCGATCTTCGCCCACTGGATGCGCTGGATGCAGTAGGTGCACTTTTCCATCACGCCGCGCGAGCGCACGGTCACGTCGGGGTTGCGCATCAGCTTCAACGAGGGCGTCTCGAAATCCTGGTAGAGCAGGAAGTTGAAGCGGCGCACCTTGTAGGGGCAGTTGTTGGAGCAGTACCGCGTGCCGACGCAGCGGTTATAGACCATGTTGTTCGTGCCGTCGGCGTCGTGCACGGTGGCGTTGACGGGGCAGACCGGCTCGCAGGGGGCCTGCTCGCAGTGCATGCAGGGCACGGGCATGAAGTGGACGCCTTCGGGGTTCTCGGCCAGCCCGCGGAAGTAGGCGTCAACCCTGATCCAGTGCATCTCGCGCGAGCGCGCGACCTGATCCTTGCCGACGACGGGGATGTTGTTCTCCGACTGGCAGGCGACGACGCAGGCGTTGCAGCCGACGCACGCCAGCGTGTCGATAGCCATGCCCCACTTGTAGCCGGGGTAGGGGTAGCCGCCCTGCTCGGTGTAGTAGAGCGAGTCGTGCGGCCCGGGGTTCTTGTGCGAGCCCGTGCCGCCGATCTCGCGGTGGCCCTCGCCGGATTCGATGGGCGCGCCGCCGTGCCCCCCGCCCTCGTGCTCGCGGCCGGTGTCGCCCGCGTTCCTGACGTACTCTTCGAGCGTGTTGGAGCGGACGATGTCGCGCCCCTCCATGTTGAAGTGGAGCTGCGTGATCGAGAGCGGGTAAACGTCGCCCGTCGCGGCGAGTTCCGCGCCCGCCGCGTACCACATCGCGCCGGACGTGCGAATCTGGTAGGCGTTGAAGCCGACGGTCGTCGAGTCCGTGGTCGAGCCGACCTTGCCCGCCTGTGTGCGGCCGTAACCTAGATGGACTGTGACGACGCCGTCGGGCTGGCCCGGCTGGACGACGAGCGGCGCGCGCACCGCCTTGCCCTGCAGGCGCACCTCGACGAGCGGCACTTCCAACTCCGTCCCGCGGTACGTGTAAGCGTTCTCCGCGATGTTGAAGAGCTGGCGCGCGGTCGCGGGGCTGACGAGCGCGGCGTTGTCCCACGTCAGCTTGGTGAGAGGCTTCGGCAGCTCCTGAAGCCAGCCGTTGTTCGCGTAGCGGCCGTCATAGACGGACGGGTCGGGCCGGAAGACAACCTCCAAGCCGCCGTGCTGCGCCGTCTGCGCCGCCGCGAGTTGCGCGCCGAGGTCGCCCCGCGGGGAGACGGTGCGCTCGCGCGCCTGCGTGTTCGGAATAAAACCGTCGTGGACGGCGCGACGCCAGGACTGCTCGAAGTCGCCCCCGATGTTCTGCGCCTGCCAGTATTCGCGCACCAGGTCGTAGCCCGAACGCTCCGGCCTGTCCGAGAACGCCGCGAGGAATTCGTGGACGGAGCGGCCCTTGTAGAGCGGCTGGATGAGCGGCTGGATGATCGAGACCGTGCCGTCGTGCGCGCGCGCGTCCGACCACGTTTCGAGGTAGTGGCTTTCGGGGATGTGCCAGTGGCACAGCTCCGAGGTCTCGTCGTTGTGCGGGCTGAGGTGGACGCGGAAGCGCACCTTCTCAAGGCGCGAGCGGAAGTCGAAGTCGGCCGGCGCGGTATAGACGGGGTTCCCGCCGACGATGACGAGCATCTCGACCTGTCCCGCGTCGATGTCGGTCAGCAGTTCGCGCAGCGACTGGACTTGATCGACCGGGTTGGCGTCAATCGGCTCGGTGTACAGAACGGTCTGCCCCGCGTTGCCGAGCGCCGCGTTAATGGCGTGCGCGAGGGCGTGGACGACCGGCGGCGCGTACTCGCCCGGAATCACGATTGAACGGCCGCGGTGCGCCTGCAAGTCTTTGACGATTGCCGGAATCTTGTCCGCGTGCGGCACGCTGCCGGCGGGCGCGCTCACGCCCGCGGCCCCGACGCCCGCGGCGACGGCCGCCGCGAACGCTATCAACTCGCTCGGCTTGAGCGGCAGTCGGTGGTCGGCCTTCGCGCCCGTGTTCGTCGGCGTGGTCTCGACGGCGTAGAGGCGGTTCATCGGCTCGCGCCCCGCCTCCGCCGCCTGGCCGTCGCGGAGGTGTTCGAGGACGCGGCGGCGGTTGATGAAGTCGCGCGCGTGGCGGATGTTCGCGCCGACGGCCGACAGGAAGTCGGAATCTAACGAGAGCACGCGATCCGCGCGGTCGAAGCGATAGACGGTGTTGACCGGCTCTCCGAACGCAAGACTAGCGCCCGCGGTCGCGTTCTGCGCGCCCGCCGGCTCATAGACGTGCCAGCGCGCGGCCGGGAAGCGGCGCAGTATGTCGCGCATCTGCCCGGCTGCCGTGGGAGAAGTGATCGTCTCGGTCAGGAATCGCAGCCCCGCGCCCTGGCGAGCGCCGATGCCGGAGAGGCCCGAACGTATCTCGGCGAGGAAGGCCGTGTAGTCGCGGATCATGCCGCGGTCGAGGACGGTCTGCGACCGATCCGGATCGTAGAGCGAGAGGATCGAGGCCTGCGCGAAGATGTCCAAGCCGGCGACGCGGTGCTCGGCCGGGCGTTCGGGCGTGCCCGAAGTCGGGTGATCAGGGTTGCCCTCGATGTGCGTGGGGCGGCCTTCGTTGCTGCGCACCAGGAGGCCGACCGCGCCGTCCGCGCGCGGCATCGCGGTCGCGAAGAACAAGGGCTTACCGGGGACGAGTTCTTCGGGCTGGCGGACGTAGGGGACGACCACTTCGGGCGGCTGGTAGGAGCACGAAGTCGTCAGGCCCGCGAGCGCGAGCGACGCGCCCATCAGCTTGAGGAACGAGCGGCGGTCAACCGACTCGTCCCACACGGCGGCCTGGCGCGGGAACTCGCGGTGGAGCAGCTCGTCGAACTCGGGGCGGTCGGCCAGTTCTTCCAGACTGCGCCAGTACTCCTTGCCCTGCTTGCCCGCGAGCCGCCGTTGCACCTCCGCCGCCTTCAACGGCCGGCGAATCTCGTACAACTCGGGGAGAGTGTCTTTGATGTGCATCTGCTTAACTGGCCCCCGTCACCTGTGGCAGGTCGAGCAGCTTTGCATGACGGCCTTGTGGCGGACGGCGTATTCCTCTTTGAGCCTGCGCCCCTCGGCCAACTGCTCGGCCGTCTTGTTCTCCTCGCGCCACCTCATGTTGAAGACCTCGCTCTTCGGCCGCAGGAACCGCTCCGGCTCGCGGTGGCACTCAAGGCACCACTCCATCTGCAAGGACTTCGCCTGATAGACGAGGGCCATGTCGTGTACGGGGCCGTGGCAGGTGTTGCAGCCCACGCCCTTGGCTACGTGGATCGAGTGGTTGAAATAGACGTAGTCGGGCAGATCATGCACGCGCGTCCACTCTATCGGCCTGTTCTCGCGCCAGCTCTCGCGGACGATTTCGAGGTACGGGCTGTCGTTCCAGATTTGCGAGTGGCAGTTCATGCAGGTCTTCGTCGGCGGCAGGCCGGCCGAGGAGGAGGTCTCGACCGAGGTGTGGCAGTAGCGGCAGTCGATGCCGTCGTCGCCCACGTGGTGCTTGTGCGAGAACTGCACGGGCTGCTCGCGCTCGACGAACGCGCCCGTGTTCCACGACGAGCGGTTGATCTCGGCCACGGCCCACGCCACGAACGCGAGGATGAAGAGGCCGCCGAAGATAGACAGCTTCGCCAGCGTGTTGGTGCTGCGGTGGAAGATTTGCGGCATGGTGCTGACTCGGCCGGTCGCCGTCTCTATACAAGCGCGACCTCGCGGACTTGACGAGCCTGTGTCACTTTATCGTCGCGGCCGTCGGAACTGCGCGGCGCGACAGAGACGAACGGTGCTCCTACGACACCCGTCGCCGAGAGTCCCCTTGCGACTTGCGGCGGCCGTCGTGATCTGTCCCGATAAGAACTGCTTTTTGGTGGCAATGTTTTACTGAATTTTCGCGCGGACGGCAAGCGTTATCCGCGCCGCGCGCGCCCCGGCGTGACGGGCGGGCGCGCTTCCTGTGACGGCAATCACCACAGGCGGGGCGGGCGGAAGGCGCGTAATTACAGGGCGCGGAGCGCGCGGGCGTCCCCGCGGCCGGCTCGGAGTTATAAGTTAGCGCAGCCGCGGGCGGGCGAAATTATTCATCGGCGGGCGTACCCACGCGCGGGGAACGGTGTTAGGATTTACGGCCGAACGTGATGGAGGAGCGTCCTGACAAGACAACTGCGGGCCTGACGGCCGGCGACGGCGCGGCGACCAAGGTCGTAACGGGTTCGCTCAACGACCTGCCCATAGAGGTGCGCCTGCACCGGCTCGAAGCACTCGTCGCCGCCAGCGAATCGCTCAACCGCGCCTCCGGCCTTAACGAAACACTCCGCACCATCCTCGACCACCTCTACCAGCAACTCCGCTGCGAGCGCGCAACGGTCTTCCTCTTAGACTCCCGCACCGGGAAACTCCACGCGCGCCAGATGATCGGCTCCGAGCACATCGAGATACTGCTCGAACGGGGCCAGGGCGTCGCCGGCTACGTCGCCGAGCGCGGCGAGAGTGTTCTCATCAACGACGTGCAATCCGACCCGCGCTTCGACCCCTCGACCGACCTGCGCACGGGCTACACGACGCTGTCGATGCTCTGCGTCCCCCTGCGCAAGCCCGAGGGGACGCTCCTCGGATCGCTCCAGGCGATCAACGCCGAGAGCGGCGCGTTCAGCCAGACCGACCTGGCCTACCTCGAATCCTTCGGCGCGCTCGCGGCTGTCGCCGTCGAGCGCGAGCAACTGGCGCAGGAGGCGATGCGCTCACAGTTGCTCTCCACGGAGCTTGAGCTGGCGCGCACGATCCAGCAGCGCCTGCTCCCTGCGCCCGGCCACATCCGACTGCCCGCGCCGCTCTCGGCCTGGGGCGTCAGCCAGCCCTGCTACGACGTTGGCGGCGACGCCTACGACGCCGTCGTGCTCCCGAACGGCGACTGTGCCTTCTGGATCGTTGACGTGTCGGGCAAAGGCATCGGCGCGGCGCTCCTGATGACGACCTTGCAGACCGAGCTTCGCGCCATCGTCCGCGAGCACGCGGAGCTGGCGCAGTTGGCGTCGGAACTCAACACGCGCGTCGCCCGCGTCGCGCCCACGGGAACATACGCCACGCTCTTCCTCGGCCTGCTCTCGCCGCACACGCGCGCCCTGCGCTACGTCAACGCCGGCCACCTCACGCCGCTCTGGTGGCTGCCCCGCGAGGGCGAGCCCGTCGGCTGCGACTGCACGGCGGGCGGCCTCCCCGTCGGCCTCCTCCCCGGCGCGTCCTACGAGGAGGGCCGCGGCCACTTCCCCGCGGGCGCGCGCCTGACGCTCTTCACCGACGGCTTCACCGACGCCGAGAACACCGAGGGCGCGACCTACGAGGCCGCGGGCGTCACCGCCTCGCTCGCGCGCATAGACTCGCCCGACCCCGCGCACCTCGGCACGCGCCTGCTCGCCGCCCTCGACCGCTTCCGCATGAGCGTCCCCGCCAACGACGACACAACCCTCCTCGTCGTCGGACTCGACGGCTGACACGCTCTAGCCCACGCGCCGCCGATAATGTAGATAAACCGTGCCCCGTGGGGAGTCTCTTCGGCGCGCGCCGCGTGCGCGGCAAGCGCGGCCACGGCGCGTCAGGCAAGACCATCGTCTTCGGCATCTTCAAGAGGAGCGCACACGCGCTTCGGAAGGCCAGAAAAGTTTACGACGTGGAGAGGGTCTTGGATCCTTCATAGCTCAAAATATAGTCGCCCAAGCGAGGCCGTCTAACTACTAGACCTCTTGCGAAAGTCGTCGTCGAAAATAGCTACCGCTAAATTGCCGGCTTTCGCATTCAGCCAAATTGACTTCCGCAAGGATTCTACTATTCACTGCTTTTTCCGATTTACGGCCTCGCCGTCCGCCTGTCATAATCTCCCGCGACCGCGCGGCCCCTTAGCGTCTCCCAACCCGCCCGCGAGTTGTCACACGAAAAAGGATCAACGGCGATGAAGTTACCCCCCCGCCTGAGAGCTTTCGCGGCGTCGCTGCTCGTCGCGTCACTGCCGACGATAATCTTCCCCGCACAGCAGGCGAAGACTCAGCAGCCGGCGCGTGCGGGCGCGGCGCGGACGAAGACCGACGCGCAGCAGCGCGCGAAGCCGGAGGTGAGGCAGCGGGCCGAGACGGCCGACGCGGCCGAGGCGACGCTCGACGAGTTGTTCGGGGCGGACGCTTACGCCGTTTACGGCGAGCTGCGGATGGTCGGGCAGCACTTCGCGTCGGAAGAGTTCAGGCAGTTGCTCGAACCTCTGAAGCTCGCGGGCATGACGCCGCCCGATGTAACGGAGATGTACGACTTCGTCGCGGCGCACGCGGAGCAGTTGGCGGGGGCGCGCCTGGCCTTCGGCAGCATGCCTGTGAAGCCGGGGCTGCCTTCGGTCGTCGCGGCGGTCGAGCTGCCGTCGAACGAGGAGGCGCGGAAGTTCGCGCCGCAACTGCGGGAGTTTCTGGCGAAGTCGCCGCTGTGGGGCGAGCCGTCGGAGGCCATCGAGGCGACAGGCGGCGGGGCGCGCGAGACGGCACGCGGGCGAGGGAGGCGCGGGCGCACAGGCCCCGCCGCGGGCGGCGACTCGGCGGCGGCGACGCGCAAGGTCGCGGCCGTGAAGGAGGCCGCGCTGCCGTTCCACATCAGGCAGGCCGGCGCGGTCGTAGCGCTCGCCGACGCGCCGTTCACTTTCAAGAAGCTGCGCGGCGCGGCGGGCGCGCCGCCGCTCTCGCGGGAGGCGGGCTTCGCCGCCGCGCGCTCGCGCCTCGCGGCCGACACGGTCTTCATCTACTTCAACACGACGCGCATGAGCGCGGCCATGCGCCGCCACGTCGAGGAGCTAGAACGCGAGCACCAGCGGATCGCCGAAGAGGAGCAGGCGCAGCAGGCGCGCGAGCGCGACGCGCGCGGCGGCGCGGACGCCCCGGCCAACTCCCCGACGCCGACGCTGTCGAACAGAAGCTCCAACACCAGCGTCGCCGTCACGAACGTGAACCCCGCGACCGGCGAGTTTACGATCAAAGGCGACATCCCGACCGGCCCCGACGGCAAGGTGACGCCCGAGGGGGAGGCGGAGATAAAGGCGCGGCTGGCCGAAGTCGAAGGGAATCTCGCCGCCCACGAGGAGTCTCTGAAGAACCTGCCGCCGGAGAAGGAGGAGCTGCGGCGGGAGGCCGAGCGGCGGCGCGCGTTCGAGAACCGGCTCGGCGACATGATCTTCACGGGCAACCCGGCCGGCGGCACGTGGCCCGAGTCGGTCGGCGTCGGCGCGAGCCTCGACGGCGACTCGCTCGTCGTGCGCGCCTTCCTCGTCGGCGAGTCGGAGGACAAGCCGCCGCGCCCCATCCCCTTCATGCCGATCCTGCACGCCGGCCCGCAGGTCGCCTCCGAGGCCGCCAACGTCCTGCCTGACGACACGGACATACTCGTCTCCGCCTCGCTCGATCTGCCGCAGATGTACGAATACGTCGCCTCCATGTTCAGGCTCCTCGACCTGGCGGCCGCGGCGACCGGCGAGGCCGGCGAGCGGGGGCTGTTCGACTCGCAGGTCGGCGCAATCGAGAAGCAGTTGAAGTTCAAGATCAGGGAAGACCTCATCAGCGCGCTCGGCAACGAGATCGCAGTCGCGCTCCCCAGCGAGATGTTCGGCGTGCGCCGCGCCCGCGCCGTCAGGCAGGCGAGGCTCGAAGTGGAGAAGACAGAGGAAGGGGCGACGACCGTGGACATCGTCCACCCGTCCAGTCCCATCGTCGTCATGGCGCTCAAGGACAAGCGGGCCGTGCAGTCGCTGCTGCCGCGCGCGCTCGAAGCGGCGGGCGTTCCAGGCGTCAGCGCGGAGCAGCTCTTGCAGAAGCAGGGTGAGGCCGAGCTGGTCACGTTCGCGGGGGGCGGAGTCGCCTTCATCGACAACTTCCTCGTCGTGGCCTTCGACGCGCGCGCGATGAAGCGCATCGTCGAGGCCTACAACGAGGGGCGCACGCTCGGCCGCAGCCGCCGCTACCGCGACCCCGTGGACTGGCAGCCGCGGCAGGTCATCGGCCAGGCCTACGTGTCGAGCGCGCTGCTCAAGGAGATGTTCGGCGACGCTTACAAGTCGGCGGACGACATAGACGACGAAAGCCTCCGCGCCCTGCTTGCGAAACTCGACCCCGAACCGGGCGCGGTCACGCTGGCCGCAACGCGCGACGCCGCGGGCGTCACCCACGAGTTGCACGTCCCCAGGAACCTGCTCAACCTGTGGACGGCCAGCTCGCTCGTCGGGCAGAAGCTGGCGGCGCAGCGCTCGAACGAGTCGCAGGCGCTCGGCCAGCTCTACACCGTCAGCCACGCGCAGAAGATGTTCAAGGACAACGAGGGGCGCTACGGCACGCTCGAAGAGCTGCGGCGCGCGAATCCCGACATGTTCGCGCACTTCGACTCGCTCTCCGCCGAAGGTTACGAGATCAAGCTGACGGCCTCCGGCGACCGGTTCGAGATGACGGCCACGCCGACCGGCTACCCGAAGCAGGGCCGCCGCTCCTTCTACATCGATCAGACGGGCCGGCTGCGCGGCGGCGACCTCGGCGGGCGACCCGCCTCCGCCACGAGCGACCCGGTGGACTACTGAAGAGCGCGCGATAAAACTGTAGGGGCAGGGCTTGTACCTGCCCGTTGAGCGCGCGAGCGCGAAAATGTTAACGCCGGCATTCGACAAGATTGCGTCGAATGCCGGCGTTACGTTTG
>DATHBT010000298.1:0-2632 GCA_035295985.1 Pyrinomonadaceae bacterium
CTCCGACGAAGCACGGTTGCCCGCGCCGCCCGTTGAAGTATAATCGCGCCAGACTTTTTCACTCGGAAAACTTTTACAGGAATCCCGAAGGCGGGGCGGAGACTTTCAGGGCCGACGTTCTACGACTGTTCTGATGAGAGCCGAACGCAGCGAGGAGGGACGACCGAAGGGCGTGGGCGCGAGTCGCGCGTCGCGGCTGCTTTTGTTCGCCGCGCTCGCTTCCGTTCTCGCAGCGTGCGCCGCTGCCTCGCGCGACCCGGAGGCGGGGCGTCCGCGCGGGCCTGACGCTCCGCCCTACCCCGTCCTGCTCGGCGCGAGCGAGGAGCGGCGCGAGCGCGCCGTCAACAACTGGCTCACCCTCGCGCGGCCCGCCGCCCCGTCGATTGCGCCGGAGCTACAGCCGATCACCGCGACCGTGCGCGCGCTCCCGCAGCCCGCGCCCGAACTCCTGCGCCTGCCGCTCGTCGAAATCACCGGGGGCGTCGGGACGGACGACGTGGGCGCGAGTGAGGCGACGCGCGAGGCGCTGCGCCGCTTCATCGAGGACGCGCGCGATCTGCTCGGCGTCGATCCGCAGAACCTCTCGCTGCGCGAGTTCAAGCGCGAGGCGGACGGCGGCGGCTCCGCGCGCTACCTGCAAAAACCTTTCCCGCACCCGTTGCGCAACGGCTACGGCGTCGTCGAAATCCGCTTCGCAGCGGATCGCCGCGTCCTCGCCCTGACGAGCACCGCGCTGCCCGTCACCGAGCGGGTGACGCAGGCCGTGGCCGCGCTGCGCCCCTACCAGATCGCCGCCGACCAGTTGGCCTCGCGCCTCGCGGGCCGCTCGTTCAACTCCCAGTCCGGCGGCGCGGCAGAGACTTTCACAGTCACGCCCGGCACGAACATCGACGTGCGCGAACTCGTCGTCTTCCCCGTGCCGCGCGCGACGGACGCCTCCGCGCTCGAAATCCGCCTCGCGTGGGAGACGGTCGTCGGCCGCGCCGGCGCGAATTTTCTGGTCTATGCGGACGCCGTTACCGGCGAAATCCTCTCCGCCGCGCGCACCGCGGAGACCCCTCGCGCCACGCCGCAGCCAACGCCCGCGACGCCCGCGCCCACCCCAAGCCCGACGCGAACCGCGACGCCAATTCCGCCCTCACCCGCGCAGACGCCGGCCGCAATCACAGCCCCGACTCCGGCCGCGACTGCCACCCCGACCCCGCAAAACTGAGCCGCGCGGCCCGCCGGCCCGGAAGCTCACCGGCATGGGAACGGCGCGCTAGACGCGTCTCCATCCGCCCTGCCGTGCCCGGCGTCGCGCCCCCGGCGCTTGACCGCGGGCGGGCGGCGGCTGCATCCTAGCTTCATTAACAGCCCATGCGTTTCCCGAGTTTTAAAATTTCACACACGGAGCGGCTCTTTGCATGCAGCATTTTGATCCGACGAACAACATCTCCTGGCAGCTCGGCCACCGGGGGTTAGTGGCGGTCTTCATCGACGGTAACAACCTCTTCCACGCGGCGCGCTTTCACAACATCGACATCGACTACAACAAGCTGCTGCGCGTCCTGCTCGGCGACGGGCGGCTGCTTCGCGCCTTCTTCTACACCGGCGTTGACGTGGGCGCGGAGCGCCAGCAGGGCTTCCTGCTCTGGATGCGCCGCAACGGCTTCCGCGTCGTCCACAAGGAGTTGAAGACCTTCTACGACGGCACGCGCAAGGCGAACCTCGACGTGGAGATCGCCGTGGACATGGTCTCGCTCGCCGGCCGCTACGACACGGCCGTGCTGGTTTCCGGCGACGAGGACTTCGTTTACGCCGTCAACGCCGTCGCCTACAAGGGCTGCCGCGTCGAGGTCGCGGGCTTTCGGTCGAACACCGCGCCGAAGCTCATAGACGTGGCCGACTACTTCATCGACCTCGGCGAGATCGCCGACCGCGTCCGCAAAGAGCCGACGCATTCTCATCGCTACTACGGCGACCAGGACCCGCACACCACCAACTCGCAGCAGCACGCCGCGAACGGCGGCCACACCCAGCACCGCAACGGCCAGCGCCACGAACCCGCGACGCCCGCGACGCCGCAACAGCAGCAGCCGCAGGCCGCGCGGGAAGACGAACCCGAACCGCAGCACGAGTCGCAACACACACCCGCGCCCCCCCTCGGCATCAATTCCGACTTCGTCCGCGTCACGGACGATCAGTGAAGCCGCAAACCGTGACGGGTGACGGGTGACAGTCAAGAAATTGTCTTTTCCTGTCACCCGTCACCGTTCACCTGTCACGCCATGAAACTGTTCAGCGTCGAGGAGGCCAACGCGCTGCTGCCGACCGTCCGCGGGATTGTCGGGGGCCTCGCGCGCGACTACGCCCGCGTGACGGCGGCGCGCGAGGCCGCGCAGGCGGCGGCCGAGCGTGCGAAGGAGGCCGGCGGCGGCTACATGCCCGGCGGCGACCTGTACGTTCGCGCTCTCGCCGGCCTGGCCGAGCGCGCCGGGCAGCTCGAAGCCCTCGGCGTCCAGCTCAAGGACTACGAGCGCGGCCTCATCGACTTCCCCGCCATGCGCGACGGCCGCGTCGTCCTGCTCTGCTGGCAACTCGGCGAGGGCGACCAGATCGAGTGGTGGCACGACCTCGAAACCGGCTTCGC
>DATHBT010000299.1:0-5153 GCA_035295985.1 Pyrinomonadaceae bacterium
TAATCTGGACGCGCGCGGGCAGGGAAGTTCCACGTGCCTTGCGGTTGCGGTCTCAGCGGACGAAGAAGTCGTACGAGATGACGCCCTTGACTTTGACCGGCTCGCCGGAGAGGCGCGTCGGCGAGAACCTCGCCTTGTAAGCGGCGTCGAGTGCGGCCTCGCGCAGCAGCGGGTGGCCGGAGGCGACTTCCGCCTTCTCCACGTCGCCGCACTCGTCAACGGTGATCTGCACGACCACCATGCCGGACACCTGCGCGGCCATCGCCTCGGCGGGGTACTTCGGGTTGGGCTTGCTGATCGCCTTGCTGTTGAGACCACCGCCCGTAATCGTCCGGCCGTCGGCCGTGCCCTCGCAGGTCTCGGCCCGGAGCGTTTCGGCGACCTGCGGCGGGACGGGCGCGAGCGGCGCGACCATCGGCACGGGCGGCGGTGGCGGCACGGGCGCGAGCACGGCCCGCTCGCGCCAGCGGCAGGATTCGCGCTTGTAGTTGAGCTTGTGGCCCGACGTGCCGAGGGCGAGCCAGATGGTGGCGAGCGTGACGCCGAGTCCGAAGGTGGCGAGTGCGACGGCGAGACGGAGCAGGGTGGTGCGCATGGCTTTTTGAAACTCCCTTGTCTGATACGCGCGCGGGGCCGGTTTCGTTCGCGCCGGAGACGTTGGGCGCTCGGCCGGCCGGGTTCGCTTCCCTCGTGGCCGTTAGTTTCTTCAAAGGGCTGCGCGCGTTGTACGTCGAGTCTAGGCAAGGACGGGCGGCGAGTCAAACCGGAGTTTCAGAAGGCCGGGTAAGACCGTCTCCTGCTCAGCGCCGGCCCGAAAAGTGATCGAAGCCCCGCGGCTCGAACGTGTGCGCCTTGCCCTCGCGGACGATCTCGATGCCGAACTTTCGTTCGCGAATCTCGCCGATGCGCGTCGCGGGGACGCCCCCCAACTCGCGAGGCAGTTTGGCAACGTCGCGCGGGCGGACGGTGAAGAGCAGCTCGAAGTCCTCGCCGCCCTGCGTGGCGTACCAAGACGACCGGAGGCGCAGATCGCGCGCGAGCGGGTTGCGTCGCAGGGCGCGGCGGTCTGTGAGCAGCCGGTTGACCGGGAGCGCGTCCGCATAGACGCGCGCGCCGACGCGGCTCTCGCGGCAGAGGTGTTCGAGATCGGAGGCGAGGCCGTCGCTTATGTCGATCATCGCCGTCGCCAGCCCGCGCCGGCCGAGCACCGCGCCCCACTCGACGCGCGGCGTGGGCCGCCTCTGCCGCTCGACTAGATCGACCGCGCCGCGAAGATGGCTGCGGCGCGCGGCCTCCTCCGTCTGCGCGCCCGCGTCTTCGAGCAGGCGCAGGCCGGCCGCCGCGCCGCCCAATGATCCTGTGACGAAAATCTGATCGCCGACGCGCGCGCCCGAACGCAAGACCGCGCGGCCCCGCGCGACCTCGCCGAGCACGATTGAATCGACTACGACGCGCGCCGGGGTGCGCGACACGTCGCCGCCGACGAGCACGACGTCGTGCTCGGCCGCCAGCCGGAAGAATCCTTCGTAGAACTGGTCGAGAAAGTCGCCCTTCCAAACTTTCGGCGGGACTCCGACGGAGAGGAGCGCCCAACGAGGCCGCGCGCCCATCGCGGCGATGTCGGAGAGCGAGACGGCCAGGGCCTTATGGCCGAGCGCGGCCGGATCGTACGTCTTCAGGCGAAAATCAACGTCCTCGACGAGCAGGTCGGCCGTGACGACCGTGTCCGTCTTCGCGCCTGAACGGAAGACGGCTGCGTCGTCGCCGATGCCAGCGACGAGTGATGAGTGACGAGTGACGAGTGATGAGTCAGGAGGAGTGCCGGCTAACTGCCTTGCGGCGCGGCGGCGAATGAGGTCGATGAAATCGAATTCACTGACGGAATGCGAGCTTGAGCGGGTGGCGGCCGAACGTCGTCTCTGCCCCGACTCATCACTCATCACTCGTCACTCATCACTTCAGAGGTTGCGGCGCATCGAGTCGAGGGCCGACTCGATGTTCTCGATTGAGGTGGAGAAGGAGAAGCGCAGGTGGCCCTCGCCTTCGGGGCCGAAGACCGCGCCGGGGACGGTTGCGACCTGCGCGCGTTCGAGCAGGAGGTCTGCGGCGCGGCGGCTGTCTGCGTCGATGCGAGTCGCGTCGGGGAAGGCGTAGAACGCGCCCGCGGGCGGCGCGCAGTTGAGGCCGAGTTCGTTGAGGCCGGAGACGAGCAGGTCGCGGCGGCGGCGGTATTCGGCGAGGATCTGCGTGAAGAAATCCGCGGGTGAGTTGACGGCGGCGAGGGCGGCATACTGGGTCGGCGTCGAGACGCCGTTGGTCGAGTAGAGCGTGGTCTTGCGCAGGCCCGTCATCCAAGGCTCGGCGGCGGCGGCGTAGCCGATGCGCCAGCCGGTCATCGAGTAGGACTTCGAGAGCGTGAAGCAGGAGATCGTGCGCTCAAACATGCCTTCGAGCGAGGCGATGGAGACGTGCTCGCCGTCGTAGAGCAGGTCTTCGTAAGCCTCGTCGGAGACGACGACCAGATCGCGCTCGCGCGCGAAGGCGGCCACCGCCTCGGCCTCGGCGCGCGTGAAGACTACGCCGGTCGGGTTCTGGGGCGTGTTGTAGTAGATGGCGCGCGTGCGGTCGGAGGCGAAGCGGGCGAGCGTTTCGGCGAAGCCGTCGCGGCGGGCGTCTTCCGTGGGCACGAGGACGGCTCGGCCCTGACAATAGGAGACGAGGTCTTTGATCGGCGTCCAGTAGGGCGAGAAGACGAGGACTTCGTCGCCGGGGTTGACGGTTGACTGGAACGCGCCGAAGAGGCCGTGCATCCCTCCGACGAGGACCATCATGTCCTTGTCCTCGGCCGGGATGCGGTTGCGCGTGCGGAGCTTTTCGGCGATGGCGGCGCGCAGCTCAGGGATGCCGGAGGAGGGGGCGTAGCGCGTGCGGTTCTCGGCCAGTGCGCGCGCCGTCGCCTCCTTGACGTGCGCGGGCGTGTCGAGGAACGGCTCGCCGCCCTCGAACTGGAAGACCTGCTGGCCGGCGGCGCGCAGCTTCATGATCTGGTTACGGATTTTGACGATGTCGGAGAAGCCCACGTCGTCGAGGCGCGCGGCGAGGCGGAAGGCGGAAGGCGCTGCGGTCACGTCTGAGATAAGAACCTCCGGCGGTTGTCGGGTCGGAAAAAAGAAGCGCGATTATAGCCCGCGCCTCTCGGGGGCGTCCAACCGGGGCAGTGGTCAGTGGCCGGTGGTCAGTTGCTCGTGCCGCCTTATCCCTCATGCTGCGTCGAAGGCGTCGAGCTAGTGAAGCTCAAACGACTGACCACCGGCCGCCGGCCACTGACCACTGCCATTTCGTGTCGCGCCTAGTCCATATCGTGCAGCGCGTCGGGCGAGGGAAGAACATCTCGTGTTGCGATCCGGTTGCATTTCGGAGACATCTGGCCGGGCGCGGCGAAAAAAGCGGGCAGTCGTTGTAAACTGTTATTACTCTCCTGAAGGCGTCGTTTGAGGAACGCCAATTGCTAAAAGTCCGGCGGTTACGTGCCAACAACTACGCGAAGTAAGGAGCAGTCCCACTAACATGAATCTGAATCTGCAAAACAAAATTCTTCCGGTCGCGCTCGTGGCCGCGCTCTTGGGCGGCACGGTCGGCGCGCTCGTCATGCGCGACAACGGCTCGCAGGCCGACACCCGCGTCGCCTCGGCGAACCTGTTGCCCGCGTCGCAGCCGAACGGCGGCTCGCAGGCCGCCGCGCTGCGCTATGCCGACACGGCCCCGGCCGCGACGACCGTCGCGGTCAACAGCGAAACGCCCGTCAACTCTGAGAACCAGCCGACCGACGAGTCGTGCTACCGCGCTGGCTTCACCGACGGCTTCGAGGCCGCGCGGAAAGAGGCCAACCTGACGGAGCAGACGGTCGCGCGCTCGGCCGCGCCGCAGCGCGTCGCCTATCGCAGCGCCCCGGCCGCACGCCGCGCGCGTTCGTCCCGCTCGGCGCGGACGGTTTACTACGACTACGAGCAGCCGCGTAAGCGCTCGTTCTGGTCGAAGCACCGTGACAAGCTGACGGTCGCTGGCGGCGCCGGAGTCGGCGCGCTCATCGGCGGGCTGACCGGCGGCAAGAAGGGCGCGCTCATCGGCGCTGGCGTCGGCGGCGGCGGCGCTGCCGTTTACACCTACGGCATCCGCAAGCGCAACCGCCGTTACTGACTAACGGGCCGGTGGAGCGGAGATGGGGCTTGGCTCGAAAGTCGGTCTGCGCGCGACGTGTGCGCCGGCGGCGGCCCTCCTGATCGCACTGGCACTTAACTGTTGGGCGGCCCCCCGCGCGTCGGGGGCCGCCCAATCTTTTCTTAAACGACAGGCGGGTTTTGTAGGGGTAGGGACAAGCCCTGCCCGCGTGCCGGCGAAACAAGCGGGGCAGGGACAAGCCCTGCCCCTACAAATCTACGCGCCTCGTCCGGCCACCTCACTACGAACTCTTAAGAGCTTTCCCGCGCAGGCGGGCGGCGCGGCTGGCGCGACCGTGAGCGTGCAGCCCGCCCCGGTGCGCTTTCGCGAAGTCGAGGGGCGGGGCTTGCTCGTCCGCGCGTGGGTCAACGGGCAGGGGCCTTACGACTTCGCCGTGGACACGGGGGCGGGCGCTACGATCATCTCGCGCCGCGTGGCGGCCCAGGCGCGCGTCCCCGTTTACGCTGATCGCCCGGTCAGGCTGAGCGGCCTCAGCGGCGCGCGTGGGGCGGCGGCGCGCGAGGCGTCTTTGCGGACACTGGCCGTCGGCGATCCCGCGAATCAACTGCCGGGGCGCGGCCTCGTCGTCGTCGCCGACTCGCTGCCCGAAGACCTCGACGGCGTGCTCGACCCGACCGAGAGCTTCCACCCCCTCGGCTACGTCATAGATTTTTACTCGGAGACGATCCGCGCCTTCGACCCGCGTCAACTCCCTTTGCGCCGCGAGGACGTGCCGCACGGCGGCGCGGTCGTCCCCTGGCTGACCGAGGGCGGGAGCCGCCGCCCCTTCGTCCAGCTCGCTGAAGGGCGGCGCGCGCTCCTCGACACAGGCTCCGGCTTCGGCCTGGCTGTGACGCCCGAAGCGGCCAGCGCGCTCGGCGTCATCGGCGGCCGTGGGCGCGGCCGGGAAGGCGGCGTGATCGACCTCGGCCGCG
>DATHBT010000300.1:0-25632 GCA_035295985.1 Pyrinomonadaceae bacterium
GAAGAGATCGACGAGCAGCGCTCGCAGGCCGACATCCTGAATGCCCTGGTCAACCGCGCCGCCTCCTTCGCGCCGCGCGTGGCCTTCTTCGTCGTCAAGAACGAGCGCGCGACGGGCTGGCGCGCGCGCGGGCTGGAAGGCACGGTCGGCGACGACGCGGTGCGCGAAATCTCCCTGCCGCTCTCGGCCGACACAGTCCTCTCGCGCGTCTATCACTCGCGCGCTACCTGGTCGGGCGCGCCCGGCGCGGACGCAGACGACACGCAGCTCACTTCAAAACTCGGCGACGAGCCGCCGCGGCGGATGGTGGCTGTCCCGCTCGTCGCGCGCGACAAGTGCGTCGCGGTGCTCTACGCCGACAGCGCGGGACTCGAAGCCGAGGCCATCAACCTCGAAGCCCTCGAAACCCTGGTGCGCGTGACCGGCATGGCCGTCGAACTGCTCGCGACGAAGCGGCCCGCCGCGCAGCCTTCGGCGCGCCGCGACTCCGCCGCCACGGCCGCGGCCGAAACGACGACCGCTGCCGCCGAACCCGCCCCGGGTCACGCGGCCGAAGCACAGCCGCAGACCGCGCCCTCGCGTCCCACGCCGCCGCAGTCCGCGCGCGTCGAGCCGTCGGCGGCCGAACAGACACCCGCCGCCGAAGCCGAGCGCGCCGAGACGCCTGCGGAAGAGACGACGCCCGCCGAGGCGTCGATGGCCCCGCTCGCCGACGCGCCCGTGACGCCGACCGTCAGCGCGACGGCGGCCGAAGTCACGCCGCCCGTCGCGCCCGCCGCCTCCGCGGAGGCGGGCGAGGAGCGCGGCATTGCCCCCTTCGAGCCGACCGAGGCCGCGCCGGCCGCCTCTTCGTTCTCCGCCCCGCTCGGCTCGCGCCGTCTGGGCCAGGACGTTGAGCTGCCCATCGAGGTCTCCGAAGAGGAGCGCCGCTATCACCAGGACGCCCGCCGCTTCGCCCGCCTGCTAGTCTCCGAGATCAAGCTCTACAACGAGCAGAAGGTCAAAGACGGCTTCGAGCGCGGCGACCTCTACGAGCGGCTGCGCGAGGAGATCGACCGCTCGCGCCAGATGTACGCCAAGCGCGTCCACCCCTCGGTCGCCCCGCGCTACGACTACTTCCACCACGAACTCGTCGCCACGCTCGCCAAGGGCGACGACGCGCGCCTCGGCGCCGGCTACCCCGGCACGGCCGTCTCGGCGTGAGGAAGCTGTTAGCGATTAGCTGTTAGCCGTTAGCTCAAACAAAAACAGAAGGCGGGAGGCTGTGACGATTACTGTCTCCCGCCTTCTCTCTTTTTCTGAAAGCTAACGGCTAACAGCTAATCGCTAATCGCTAATCGCTCCTCTTGCCATCCGCCGCGCGCGCAAGTAAGTTTAATCCTCTCCCCGCGACAAGCCATTCTCGACACGAGCCGCAAAGGGGGTTTTCAGGGTTTGCCCAGGGAACGCAAACGACGCAGCCTTGCCTTCGCCGCCGTCTGCGCGGCCGTCTCCATCGGACTCGCGCTGCTGCCGATGGCTACCGCCAGTTGCAGCCAGCCGCGCCAGTCGTCGCGCGCCGGCGAGCCGCAGGCCGTCGAGCGACTGCGCGCGCTCGCGCACCAGGACGATCTCAGGATGCCTGCCGAGTCGGCCGTCGCGGCGGTCGAGACCGAGCACGCCGACTCGCGCGCCGGTGCGCTAGCCCGCATCCTGCGCGCCCGCGTTAAGCTCGCCGCTGGCGACGCGGCCGGCGCGGCCTCTCTGCTCGACGACAAGGCTTTCCGGCAGCACACCGCCATCGCCGACTACTCGCTGCTCCTGCGCGGCGAAGCACTCGCCAAAGCCAACCGCGTCCCCGAAGCGCGCTCCGCCTACGAACAACTGGCGCGCGACTTCCCCGACTCGCCCCGCGCCCGCGACGCCCTCATCCGCTCCGCCGAACTCGCGCTTAAAAACAACGAGGCCGCCGGCGTCCCCGCGCTGCTCAAACAACTGGCCGAGAAAGACGACGGCGACGCGCTGCTGCTCACCGCCAAGGCTTACGAGCGGCAGGGCGACACGGCGCGCGCTCGCGAAACGTTCCGCCGCGCCTACTTCAACGCCCCCGGCACGAACGCCGCCGCCGAGGCCGCGAAAGCGCTCGTCGGCGATCCCGCCTCCACCTCGCCCGCGAGTGCCGAGGAGGCTCTGGCGCGCGCCAACCGTCTCTACGACGCGAAGCTCCACGCCGTCGCCGCCGACGCCTACGCGCTCGCCTTCACTCGATTCCCGAACACGGCGGACGCTCGCGCGCGACTGCGCCACGGCGTCGCGGCCTTCAACGCCAAACGCTACGCCGAGGCCGCGACCGCGCTTAACGCCGTGCCTTCGGGCGCGGGCGATCTGCGGGCCGAAGCGCTCTACCACCTCGCGCAGTCGCAGGCGCGCCTGCGCCAGTTCGACGCCGCGCGCGCGACCGTCGCCGAATTGCGCCGCGCCTTCCCCGACAACGCCTTCGCGCGGCGTGCCGGCGCGGCCGTCGGCTTCGTCGCGAAGGAGTTGAAGAACACGGCCGAGGCGGCGAACTTCTTCCGCGCGGCGGTCGCCGCTCACCCCGGCACGGTCGAGGTCGCGCAGGCGCAGTTCGAGCTTGCCTGGGCCGCGCACGAGGCGCGCAACTTCCCGGAGTCGGCCCGCCTGCTCGTCGAACACCTCGCACTCTACGCCGACCGCAGCACCGACAACCGCGGGCGCGCGGGCTACTGGGCCGCGCGCGACTCCGAGCGCGCGGGGCGTCTCAGTGACGCGCGCGCGCTCTACGAGGCGATGCTGCAACGCTACGACGCCAACTGGTACGGCCACCTCGCGCGCCAGCGGCTCGAAGCCCTGAAGCGCGCGGGCGACGTGCCCGCCGCCCCTTCGCCCGCAGAGTCCGACGCACTCGTCGCGCGCGAGATGCAGATCACGCAGGCCGCGAAGAACCTCGGCACGATCACTGTCGCCGAAGAGACGGCCGGGCCGGAGTCGGACGCGACGATCAGGCGGGCCGACGAGTTGAGCGCCGTCGGACTGGACGAGTGGGCGCTCGAAGAGTTGGAGCGGCTACTGAGGGACGCGCCCGCGTCGCCGCGGCTGAATCTGGCGAAGGCGCGCGTGCTGCGCGCGGCCGACCGCAACGTCGAAGCCCTGATCGCGCTGCAAAAGAGTTTCCCCGACTACGCGCAGATGAAGCCCGAAGAGATGACGCGCGAGCAGTGGGACGTGTTCTACCCGCTCGAACACTGGGAGACGATCCTCTCGGAGGCGCGCGCCCGCTCGCTCGAACCCGCGCGCGTCGCGGCCTTCATCCGGCAGGAGTCGGTCTTCAACCCGCGCGCGGAGTCGCACGCGAACGCCTACGGGCTGATGCAGCTCATCATGGAGACGGCTCGGCGCACGGCCGCCCGCGCCGGCGCGCCCGCCGTCACCTCGAAGGAACAGCTCTTCGAGCCGAAGCTCAACATCAAGCTGGGCACGGCCTACCTGCGCGAGCAGCTCGACAGGTACGGGCGGGTCGAGTACGCCGCCGCCGCCTACAACGCCGGCCCCGGCCGCGCCGACCGCTGGAAGGTCGAGCTTCCCTCCGAGATCGACGAGTGGACTGAGGCCGTCCCCTTCCGCGAGACGCGCCAGTACGTGCAGGGCATCATCCGCAACACCTTGCAGTACCAGCGCCTCTACGACAGCACGGGGCAGTTCCGCCCCGAAGTCGGCACGCAGCCGTTGCGCCCGCCGTCCGGCGCGACGACGGCCGCGCCCGCGGGCAACGACGGACAGGTCAGGCCGCGCCGCGCGCCCGAAGGCGAGGGGGCGGGCGAGGAGAGGTAAGCACAATGCCCGCAAGTTACAGAGACGAACGCAGGTTCTCGTCCTCCTTTAGCGCCTTTGCGCCTTTGCGTGATGATAATTTCGCGCAAAGGCGCAAAGCACGCAAAGGAGCACGCCGGCCGCTCGCGCTCGCGCTGCTGTTTTGTTTTCTGATCTCTTGGCCGTCTCCCTACACGCACGCGCAACGCGCGAGAACGCGGCCCGCGCCGCGAACGGCGCAGGCGACCACGCCGACGGGCGCGCGCTCCCTCACCGTCGTCACCGAGCCGAACGCCGTCGTCTGGCTGGACGAGCTGCGGCGCGGCGTGACGAACGAATCTGGGCAGTTAGAAATCGCCAAGGTCTCGGCGGGCCGCCACACGCTACGCGTCCGCGCGCGGGGCTTCGGCGAGCGCACGCTCCCGCTGCTCGCGGCGCAGCGCGGCCGCGTCGAAGTCAAACTCGTGCGGACGACCGACGAGGGCGAACTATTGTTCCAGCAGGCGGAGGAGGCGCGCGAGAAGGCGACGAACGAGGAGGCCCGCAAAGAGGCCGTCGAACTCTACCGCCGCGCGCTCGCGCTGCGACCCCGCCACGCCGCGGCGCGCGTCGGCCTCGCGCGCGTGCTCTCCGACCTCGGCGACCACACGGCCGCGCTCGAACAGGTGGAGGAGGCGCGCGCCGCTCGCCGCGCCTACGCCGAGGCGAGCGCCGTCGAGGGGCGCGTCCACCGCGCCGCGGGCGACGACGATGCGGCGCTCTCGGCCTACGCGCGCGCCGTCCGCGAGGGCCGCGGCTTCCAGCCCGAAGCCCACACCGGCACGGGACTAATCCTGCAAGAGAAGGGCGACTACGCCGCCGCCGCCGCCAGCTACCGCAAGGCTATAACGCAACTCGCCGACACCGAACCCGTCGTCTATCAACTGCTCGGCGAGTCGCTTGAGCGCGCGGAAGACTACAAGGGTGCGGTCGCCGCCTACGAGAAGTACCTCGAACTCGCGCCCGAAGGCCGCCTCGCCCCGGCCATCCGCTCCGTCATCGACCAGCTCCGCAAGCAGGCCGCCGAGCAGGACGCGCCGCCGGAATAGCTGTTAGCTGTTAGCTGTTAGCAGAAGGCAGAAAGCAGAAGGCAGTCAGGAGACAGGGCAACTGTGCTCTGTCTCCTGACTGCCTTCTGCTTTAGCTAACAGCTAACAGCTAACGGCTATTCATTCCTCGCAGCGCGGCGAGAGGGCGCCGAAGATGAGGCGGCCGAGGAGGGCGGCGATTGCGGGCAGAAGGGGGCCGAAGGCCAGGCCGACGGCGCGCGAGACCATCGCCTGGGCCATCGGCACTGCCGTACCTTCGGGGACGTTGAGCGCGTCCCAGTGCGTGTAGTAGGAAGTCGCTTCGAGGCCGGCCAGGTAGCTGAGCAGCGTCGCCGTGAAGATCAGGACTTGCGCCCACAGGCCGAGGACGACGCCGACGAGCAGCGTCCCGACCCACGAGAGGCGGCCCACGCGGCTCGACATCGCGCCGAAGTAGAGGCTGCTGATGACGGTCAGCCCGAAGACGGAGAAGACGGCGTTGCCGCGCGGGGCGTAGGGCGCGCCGAAGACCGGCCCCATCAGGAAGCGCAGCACGGCCCAGATCAGGATCAGCAGCAGGGGCAGGCGCACGTAGCGCAGGACTCTTGCGAACATTGGGGGAACACCTTTCCGGTCGAAAGTTCGGGCAGAGCTTCGGTGACGTTCGGGAGCAGGTTCGCGAGGTCGAGTTAGATTAAGGACGTGACGCGCCCTCGCGCTCAGAGCAGGCCGAGCCGCCTTGAGACGAAGAGCAGCACGAAGGCGACGACCAGGAAGGTCGCCAGCCACGCATGTCTGCCCAGCGGGCACTTGCTTTCGTCGGCCATCGCGTAACTCAGTGGTTTGCCCGCGGCGCGGGAAGTGTGCGAGCATCGCGCGGTCAGGAAAGTCTGCCCGCGACGCCGGTAATTTACAATGACCAGACCAGTCGCTTCAACGAAAAGCCGCGTCTCGCAAAAGGCCGCGCGCTTCACCGAGTCCGTCATCCGCGAGATGACGCGCGAGGCGATGCGCCACGGCGCGGTCAACCTCTCGCAGGGCTTCCCCGACTTCCCCGCCCCCGCCGAGATCAAGCGCGCCGCGGCCGACGCCATTCATTCGGACATCAACCAGTACGCCATCACCTGGGGCGCGAAGGATTTTCGGGACGCCATCGCCGAGAAGACGCTCTGGCACCTCGGCCTTGAGATCGACCCGGAGCGCGAGTTGACCGTCACCTGCGGCTCCACCGAGGGCATGATCGCCGCGATGATGGCGACGGTCGATGCGGGCGAAGAGGTCGTAGTCTTCGAGCCTTTCTACGAGAACTACGCGCCCGACGCGATCCTCTCCGACGCCGTCCCGCGCTACGTCCCGCTCCGCGCCCCCGACTGGACTTTCGACCGGGAGGAGCTTCGCGCCGCCTTCAACGCGAAGACCAAGGCGATCATCGTCTGCAACCCGAACAACCCGACCGGAAGAGTCTTCACGCGCGACGAGATGGAGTTCATCGCCGGCCTGTGCCGCGAGTTCGACGCGCTCTGCTTCACCGACGAAATCTACGAGCACATCATCTACCCGCGCGCGGGTGAGCGGGAGCCGCCCGCGCACCTCTCCATGGCGCAGCTCGAAGGGATGCGCGAGCGCACCGTGGTCGTCAACTCGATGTCGAAGACCTACTCGGTGACGGGCTGGCGCGTCGGCTACTGTGTAGCGCCGCCCGACATCACCGCGGCCGTCCGCAAAGTCCACGACTTCCTGACGGTCGGCGCTGCCGCGCCGCTCCAGGCCGCGGGCGCGGTCGCCCTGCGCCTGCCGCGCGACTACTACGCGCACCTTCAAGCCGACTACCAGCGCCGCCGGGACACACTGCTCCCCGTGCTCTCCGAGGCCGGCTTCCGCTTCTCGCAGGTCGAGGGCGCTTACTACGTGATGACCGACATCACCGATTTCGGCTTCCGCGACGACGTGGAGTTCACGCGCCACATGATCAAGGAGGTCGGCGTCGCCTGCGTCCCCGGCTCGTCCTTCTACAGCCGCCCCGAACTCGGCGCGCGCCAGGTGCGCTTCTGCTTCTGCAAGCGCGACGACACGCTCCAACTCGCCGCCGAGCGCCTGCAAAAACTCCGCGCCTGACCCGCCGCCGCGTGCGCCCTAACCTTTTCACCGTTTGGCCGTCTAATCTCCGCGCGCGGCGGCTGAATACAGGGCGAGCTGGCGCGCCTCGGAAGATTAGGCGGCCGAATGGGTGTAAAACATTACGCCTTTTAGGGCGTCTAATTGAAGTTAGGCGCTTGCCCCAATGAGCGTTGAATGGGAGAACTGAAATGAAGAAGCTTATTGTTTCGCTGGTGGCGGCCCTTTGCTTCGTCTCGCAAACCTCGTCAGGACAGCAGGACGCCCGACCGAAGAATGATAAATTCAGGGAGTTGATTGAGCGGCAGCGGGCAATCGAAGTCTCAATCTCAGCCGGGGGCGGCAACTTCGGCCCCGTCAGAGAATCTTTCAAGGTGGGTGAGCCTATTACGGTGGTCGTCTTTATGACGAACAAAGGAGTTGAAGCGACAGGAGTGGTTATTGCAGACCCCTACTATCAGAACCGCCCGAAGCTAATGAGGGACGGGGAAGAAATCCCGTACCGGAAACAGGTCGCCGACGTTCTGAAGTGGAAAGATAAGGAAGGCTGCGGGGCGGGCCGTATTGTCGGGGCGGAATTAAAGCCGAACGAGAAAACGGAAGTGGATTTCCTCACGGTGAACGACGGGCCGAGAGTCACCGGCAATATCGTCTGGTATGACCCGCTTGAGCCTGGAAAGTATGAGCTGAGAATTCGCCGCAGGTTCGGGTGTTATCAGGAGCCGGAGGCGGAATCCGGCACGATTCATTTTGAAGTTGTCTCTGTTGAGCACGCCGCGCCTAACATCGGCATGCAGCGGACGCGCAATCAGGCGGTATCTTAAATTCAAAGGCTCGTGCGCGCCGCTGATGCCGGGCGTTAGGCAGCCGACCCGGTTGAATCTTCTGAAGAGGACAAATTCAGATGAGTCGTGTGAATTCACTTAAAAAGAGAGCGGCGGGGGCGGGCACGAGTCCCGCCTACATCTCGCACTACGGCATCCGCGCGCGGCAGTACGGGAAGATGGTTCGTTGGTACAAGAAAGTCTTCCGGGCGCGGGTGCAGCACGAGAACGAGTTCCTCGCCTTCATGACCTTCGACGAGGAGCACCACCGGCTGGTGATCTTCGAAGACCCGGAGACCGTGGATAGGCCCGCGACCGCCGCAGGCATCGACCACATCGGCTACGGCGTGGCGGGCTTCGGCGATTTCGTCGAGACCTACGAGCGTCTCAAGGCCGCGGGCATCAGGCCGTTCGCCCAACTCAACCACAGGTTCACGACCTCGCTCTATTACCGCGACCCGGACGGCAACGAGGTCGAGTTCAGCGTTGACAACTTCCCCACCAAGGAGGAGTGCGGCGCGTTCGTCCGGGGCGAAGGGATGGCGGAGATCGGCCGCCCGCCCTTCGGCTATGACTTCGACCCCGACGAACTCGCGCGGCTCTACCACGAGGGCGCGCCCGCGGAGACTCTGGCGCGCATCGGCCTGCCCCGCGAGGCGAAGAAGGGCGGGCGTCCCCCCGCCAGGCGGCGGTGACACCGCGGAGGTGAAGCGTGGGCTTCGATCTACAGCCCGTCCTGCGGGGCGAACTCCTCGAACTCAGGCCGCTGCGCGCGGACGACTTCCCCGCCCTCTACGCCGTGGCCTCAGACCCGCTCATCTGGGAGCAGCACCCGAACAACGACCGCCACAAGGAAGAGGTTTTTCGGGAGTTCTTCCGGGAGGCTATGGAATCGGGCGGCGCGCTCGTCGCGGTTGACGCGGAGGACGGGCGCGTCATCGGCTCGTCTCGCTTCCACGGCTACGACGAGGCGGCGGGCGAGATCGAGATCGGCTGGACGTTCCTCGCCCGCACGCACTGGGGCGGGCGCTACAACGGCGAGATGAAGCGGCTTATGCTCGGCCACGCCTTCCGCTTCGTGGACAACGTCGTCTTCCTCGTCGGCCCCGAGAACTGGCGCTCGCGCCGCGCCGTCGAAAAGATCGGCGGCCGTCTCATAGGCATGCGCCCCAACGGTACGGGGCGCGAGAGCGTCGTCTATCGGATCACCGCCGCGGACTTCCGCCCCCGCTGACGCCTTCGCGCGCGGCGGCCGGCGGGTTAAGATTGCGCCGTTCGTCCTTACTCTCAGAAAATTACCCGATCAGAAAAAGGAGACGTTTGAATGTACCGAACGAGGGTGGTCTCAGTTTGCGCCCTGGTGTTGATGCTGTCATCCCTGTCGCTCGCGCAGGGCACTCCCGTCGTGTTCGACAAGTCGAAACTCCCGGAGACGGGGCGCTCGGCAGCGGACTTCGTCCCCGCGGGCTGGGTTCTGGAAGAGCAGATCGCGGGCGACCTGAACGGCGACGCCGTGCCCGACCTCGCCCTGAAGCTCGTCCAGGAGAAGCCCGCGGGCGCTAAAGAGGACGAGATCGTCGAGCGGCAGCGGGCGCTGGTCGTCCTCTTCAAAGGGCAGGACGGCGGGCTGCGTCGCGCGGGCGTGGCCGACAAGGTGTTGCAGTGTACGGCGTGCGGCGGCGCGTTCTACGGCGTCGTGGAGTCGCCCGCCGAGGTGAAGATCGAGCGCGGCGTGATCGTCGTCAACCAGGACTTCGGCTCGCGCGAGGTGACGGAGCACACCTACCGCTTCCGCTACGATCCGGCCGCGGGGCGCATCGTCCTCATCGGCTTCGACAGCACGTCGAGGGATCGCCTGACCGGCACCATCACGCAGGAGAGCACCAACTACCTGACCGGCCGCAAAATCACCACGACCACCACGCCCCCCAGGACGCGGCGCGGCAAGGACACCGTTAAGACGACCACGCAGGCCGTCGCACGCAAGCGCACTCCGATGGAGGAAGTGGATCGCGAGAATTTCTACTGACGAGGGTTGCCGGCGAGAGTGCCGCCGGCGAGAGCACACCCTCTTGCCGGCGGCCCACCGTTCCGACGTAAGAAGTGAAGCGACGAGCCGTCCGGCCGTCAACAGGCCGCATAATCTCCCCGGCCTTAAGCCGTATAATCTCCCATGGCAGAGAGATTTGCCGGCAAAATTAGCACTGGCAGGAAGATTGGGCGGCCGAATAGGCGTAAAACATTACGCCTTTTAGGGCGTCTAATTGTAGTTAGGCCGCTGTCCGTATCGAACATGGAGAAATAAGATGAACAACCGCGCCCACCAAGAACAACAGGTGGCTCTTCTGCTGGCACGCCTCACCGTCTCCCTCTGGCTGGCTTTCTGTGTTGCGCCGGCCGCCTTATCGCAGGAAGGGAGGCTGGTGCGCGAGAGCGTGCATAGCCCGTCGCTTGAGAAGACCGTGACCAAAGAGTCGCCGGACCGCAGCGTGATCGTCTATCTTCCGCCGAGTTACGACAAGTCGCCGGCGAAAAGATACCCGGTCGTCTATCTGCTTCATGGAATCACCGACACAAACGAGGTCTGGGCCCGGGAGTGGACGAAGCGGAGCGACACCTGGGGAACTATCCAGGGCGTGATGAATAGCGGGATCACCGAGCATCTGTTCGGCGAGATGATCGTCGTCATGCCTGACGAGTTGACCAAATGGGGCGGGAGCTTTTACACCAACTCGCCCGTTACAGGCAACTGGGAGGACTTCACGGTTAAAGAGTTGGTGAGCCACATAGACCGCAAGTACCGCACGCTCGCCAGGGCTTCAAGCCGAGGCATCGCGGGGCATTCGATGGGAGGGTACGGGGCCATCAAGCTGGGGATGAAACACCCGGACGTTTACAGCGTCGTTTACGCCATGAACCCGGCCGTGCTCGGGTGGGGGCGCGACATCACGATTGAAAATCCTGCTTTCGCCTCGGTGCTGGAGATGAAGTCACCCGAAGAAGCCATGAAGGGCGGCTTCTACGCGCTCGGAATTATCGTCGTCGGTCAAGCGTTTTCCCCCAACCCCGCCCGCCCGCCATTTTATGTTGACTTCCCTTTCGCACTGGCCGACGGAAGGCTCCAACCGGCAGAGCCTGCTTTCAGCAAGTGGCAGAAGAGCTTCCCCGTGAACATGGTCGGCGAATACAAGTCGAACCTGTCGAGGCTGCGAGGCCTGAGGTTTGATTCAGGCTACGAGGACGAGTTCACGCACATTCCGCCGACCGCGCGCGCTTTATCCACCGCGCTGACCGCCCACGGCATCGAGCATGTGTTCGAGGAATATAATGGGGATCACCGCAATCGGCTGTGGGGGCGCACGGGAAGGATCGCGACTGAAGTTCTGCCTTACTTCTGGTTGCTATTAGATTCGCAGGCGCAAAGATGATCTGCCGTCGCGGCCTAACAACGGCATGCACCCGACGCCCCGTCAGCCTGCCGCTCATGCACGTTGTGCAGGGGCGCGGGTGATGCCGGGCGTTGGGCTGCTTATCTATTGAATACTATATCTAAAGAATTAAACACCAATTCTGAATCCAAGATAGGTTCAGACCTGCCCCTACAATTTTAATGACGGTTAATGTTCTTTCGTGAAAACGGTCTCCCGGCCGCTCCGTTTTAAGATCATCTGATTTTTCGCGGCGTCAAATTCCATAACTACCCCCACAGGATCGAATTTAAATTTATCCTGCGCCGTGGCTTCGAGCGGGAAAGAGGACTGCCCGGTCGGCTGCGCGTGAAGCGTCGCACCTTCTCTGGTGATCGTAAATTTCCCGGGAACTCCCGGGCTCGAATATACTCCGACGTATTTGTCCAGAACTTCCGGGCTGACCGCGATTTATTCAAAGGTCGGAATCTCGAAGGGTTTATTCTGGTAAATGTCGAAAATGCCGCTGAAGATTTTTCCTATGGAGTAAACTTTTGCATTCGCGGTATAGGCGATGGCTAGTTTTTCTTCCGGCAGGTAAAGTACCGTCGAACTAAAGCCGTCCATGCCCCCTGAATTCCCATAGATTGTTTTGCCGCCGAGCTTTTGTTCGCTCATTCCCATTCCATAAATTCCGGGCTGACCGCTTTTCATCTGATTGACGTTCTCCTGCGAAATGAGCTTCCCGTCAAAGAGCGCCTGAATGAACTTGACGAGATCGCTCGGCGTCGAAATGATCGCGCCCGCGCCGCCCGGAACGCTCAAATCGATTTCGTCTTGCTGTTTCCAGTCTCCGGCGTAACTGTAGGAAAAACTTTCCTTTTTGCTGACGTCGGTTTTTCCCGTGCCGAGATAAGTATCCTTCAGCCCGAGCTTTCCGGTGATTCTTTCCTTTAATGCGTCCTGATAAGGTTTGCCGTCTAACTTTTCGACGACATAACCCAAAAGCACATATCCGGCATTGCTGTAACTGCGTTTTTCGCCCGGCTCGAAATCAGGCGTCCCCCTGGCAATGAAGGCGAGCGTCTCGTCTTTCGTTCTCGCGCTTAACGACCAGGAGCGAAAATTGGGGTCGCTGGTAAAGTTGTGGATTCCGCTGCGGTGCGTCAGAATGTGCGCGATGGTGATTTTACTGGAGTTTGGAATCTGCGGGAAGAATTTGTCGAGCGTGTCCGAAAGCTTTAATTTTCCTTCCTCGACGAGCTGAAAGATCATCGCGGCGGTGAACGTTTTTGTGATCGAACCGATCCGGTATCTGGTCGCCGTGGTCGCAGGCTTTCTCTCGCTGCCGTTGATCTGGCTGTAGCCGATGGCACGGCTATAAAGGACCTTGCCGTCTTTGGCAATAGTTAAACTTCCCATCGCCTGATTCTTTTCGGCGAGCCGATCAAAAAACCGGTCGAGCTTGGCTTTGTCCAGCGTCTGCGCCGAAACGGCGGTAAACACCGCCAAAATCATTAGAGTTGCGGATAATATTTTATTTCTCATAATATCTATTACGTTTGTCATTAGAATTTATTAACACGAATCTGCGGAAAAGTTCCCGTATAAGTCAGACCGTGTAGCGAGAGGTTATGATTACGCCGCCGCCCAACAACTCCTTGCAGATGACGGCGCGGGAGCGTGTTTGTCATTCTTCCCGTAACGTCGTGAGTTGTCGCGCCTCGCGCGCCGCATCTGAAGTCGTGCGTTAGGCGTCTGGCAGTCTGAAAGGAGTGAAGAATGACAGAGACAGAAGAGAGCTATCCTTATGCAACTCACCTCGACGTGTTCTACAACCCGCTGGAGTTGGTGGACGTGCCAGCTTTGGTCGCGGCTTGTACTGACCGCTGGTACAACCAGACGCTCTGCCGGGTGAATGACTCAGTCATCCGACTGGGCGTCGTTGAAGGTGAGTACCACTGGCATAAGCACGATGATGAGGACGAGTTTTTCTATGTGGTAGAAGGGCTGTTCCTCATCGACTTAGAGGGCCGCACGGTGGAGTTATCGCCGGGGCAGGGGTTTGTGATTCCGAAGGGTGTAATGCACCGTCCGCGAGCACCCAAGCGAACGGTGATCCTGATGGTAGAGGGCGCGGGCATCGTGCCGACAGGCGACGCCTAACAACGGCATGCACCCGACCCGTATCAGCATGGATGTCATTCGCAAGATTGGATGCTGCTTGCAGTTGTCTGCGGGCGGGTGATGCCGGGCGTTGGATTGCTGGCTGGGTAGGTACATTAAGGAACAATCTTCGAGAGGGATAATCTTGTGAGAAGAAACACCTTGTTTTTTCTGTTCATGGTTCTATTTCTCGCCCTTTTCCTAGGCGCTTTTGGAGGGGCGCAAGGACAGGTTTTAATCGATAAGGGGCAAAGCTTAAATGAGCAACCGCCTGCCGTGGTGCTGGATTTGGTGGCGCGCGGGATTGAACTGACCGAAGGTGACCGGCTTGATGAGGCCGTAGCCGCTTTGAAAAAGGCAATCTCCCTGGCTCCTCGTTACTTGCGCGCGCACATCGAATACAGAAACGTCAAAGGGAACTACCTCGGCCACCTTGACGATCTGAAAGCAGAGTACGAATCGCTCATAGAGAAAGAGCCGGATAATCCTGTTTATCTGATGGCCGTTTATTATCTTTCGAACGGCAGCTTCGGGCGGGATTCTCTTGAGAAAGTCGCAGAGATCGCGCCCGAGTGGGCCTGGGGGCATTACGCCAAAGCCTTACTTTTGTTGGACAAAGAGCCGGAGGGGGCCGTCGGCGAGCTTCTTCAAACTATCGAGAAAGAGCCGTCAGCAACTGAAGCATATTACCTCCTAATAAGCCTTCAGGAGACGAAACTCAATAGGATTGATGACGCTATCGCGACGGCTGAAAAATTCGCGGGCCGAGCCGGCCTCCGCGCCAAAGGGCTTCCGGCGCTTTGGCGGCTACGGCTCAAGAAGGCGAATCAATCAGAAGAAGCAAAGGAGAGGCTGAGACATGAATTACAGAAATTAGCGAATGTTTCCTCCGACGTGGAAATTCTCCGCTCGATCCGCTCAGCCTATACGGAGTTGCTGAAAGATCGGGAAAGCGCGCGCTCGGTTGAAGAGAAGATACGCAGGATTGATCCCGAATGGTACCCGATGCGCGGCTGGAGGTTTTCCAGAATAACATTCAACGAAAGCGGCGTTCCCCGATTTATCGTTCTAGCTAATCGTCAACTAGCAATCTATAACAAAGTTCAGGAAGCAATGGAGAATCCAGACCCTCAAGAAAGGATCAGGAGACTGGAAGACTTACTGTCGCTCGGCCCGAACCCTGTGTTAAAGCGGATAATTTATGAGGATATTTTCCGGGTCGCGGTCAAAGCGACTGATGCGGCTGCGACGCTCAAGTATGCGGATGCTTTACGCGCGATAGACCCGTCCGATACGGGCGTGCTGGCAAAGGCGGCCCTGGTGCTAGCTAACAGGAGGGTTGATCTGAAAAAGGCACTTCAATATGCGCGGGTAGCGGAAAAAGCTACGGCGGAGTTCCAATTAGCGCAGAGGCCGCCGAATACTCCCGGGGACATATTCGAAATGTCTTTCCCCGAGCAGAGGCAGCGCGAGGCTTACGCGGAGAACCGTGCAGTCGCGCTTCATGCCCTGGGCCGGGTTTTTTACCGGATGGGGAATTACAAGGAGGCCGGGACGGTTTTACGCAAAGCAGTTAATGCGAAGCGCTCAGCATTACGCTTGACACACTTAGCTGAGGCGCTCCTCAAACTTGGGCACATGGATGAGGCTGAAAAGCTAACCGCCGAAGCGAGTAAACAACTGGCTGAAACAGTCAGACGCAGCTTTGTTAATGAGCCCCTTGACGACTTCCAGCTAGAATCAATTAACAGCCGTAAATACATTTTTTCGGCCCTGAGGGGGAAGGTCGTGCTAATCAACTTCTGGGCGACCTGGTGCGCACCCTGCCGGGAGGAATTGCCCGTGCTTAACAGGTTATATGAAAAGTATAGAGAAAGGGGGTTGGAGGTGCTGGCCGTCTCGACCGATGAGGAACGGAAAAAAGTACCCCGATTCGTGAAGGAATACAGACTCACCATCCCAGTGTTTTATGATTCTGGTATGAAAGACTACTTTAATGCCAAGACAATCCCGACAAACATATTTATTGGTCGGGAGGGCAAGGTGCGTTACCGTAAGATAGGCTTTGACGAAGAAAGCGTCCGCGAACTTGAAGCAGTTATTATTGAGCTACTCAAATGATCGTCAATTACCGCGCCGCAATCTAACAACGGCATGCACCCGACCCGCAACAGCGCGGCTTTTAACCTCAATCTCTTGGGCAGGCGGGTGATGCCGGGCGCTATGTGGCTCTCGCGGCCGGGCGCGGGGGGTGTTACCGGAATGCGTTTGCATACGGAGGTGTGGGCATGTGCCGAGTAAGACTGCTCCTGTTGCCGGTGATTATATCCTGCCTGATCTCCCAAGCCGCGGCCGCCCAGGCCCGCCATCAGCAGGAACCTGCGACGGCCGAAGTTTACGTCGCCGAAGGCGACCGCCACGCGCGGGAGAGGGCGTACGACAAGGCGGTCGAAGCCTACAGGGAGGCGCTGCGGCTAAAGCCCGACTCGGCCTCGGCGCACCACGGGCTGGGCCGCGCCTACGTCAGCATGGGGCGGGCCGGCGACGCGCTCGAACCGCTCAGGGCCGCCGCGCGCCTCGACCCGCAGAACGCCGCCGTGCGGCTGAACCTCGGCATCACGCTCGCCTCCCTGCGCCGCGCCGACGAGGCTCTGGTTGAGATGAACGAGGCCAAGCGCCTCGCCCCGCGCGACCCGCGCGTTCACAACGAGTTGGGCAATCTCCTCCACAACAGCTTCGGCCGGATGGAGGAGGCGCTCGCCGCATACCACGAGGCGCTGCGGCTCAACCCGAACGTCCCCGCCGTGCACCACAACATCGGCCTGATGCTGATGCGCCTGGGGCGCTTCAGCGAGGCCGTCGGCCCGCTGGAGGAGGCGCTGCGCCTCAGCCCCGCCTACCTGAATGCTCGCTACCACCTGAGCAACGCCTACAGCCGGCTCGGCCGCTACGCGGAGGCGGCGGATTCCTGGACTAAATTCCTCGAACTCGCTCCCGACGGGAAGGAGGCGTTAAACAGCCGCGCCTGGAACTACGCGTACCTGGGCGGGCGCGGGCGGGAGGCGGCTGCCGACGCGCGGAGTTTCCTCAGAATCGCGGGCTGGCGCGACGAGGGATCGCAGTTCATGGTTCTCCTGGCACACCTCGGGTACAGGCAGGCGGGGCAGGACGCGGAGGCGCGGGCCGTACTCGAAGAGTGTGTGAAGAGGTGCGACAAAAATGCCTGGCCCTACCCGGTCATCAGGCACGCGCTGGGCGAATTATCCGGTGAGGAGTTGTTAGCTGTAGCCGACAGCAACGACAAGAAGACCGAAGCCCGCACGTACGCCGGCATGAAGCTCCTGCTCGAAGGCAAGGGCGCCGAGGCCCGCGCGCATTTTGCGTGGGTCAAGGAATACGGTAATAAACGCTTCTTCGAATACCCGCTGGCGGTGGCGGAGCTGGGCCGGCTAGCCAACTGACCGTGCGCTCCCGCCTCCAGGGAGTGGCGCGATCTAACAACGGCACGCGCCCGACCGCGGACAACTTTCATCGAGAACTTGTGCGTAACACAGTACGTGCGCGCCGCTGATGCGGGACGTCGGGCTGCATCACGGCGGGCGGCTTGCCTGTTCCGGCTTCACCTACTGGCGGCTATCGAAGCGGGCCGTGCCGTTACCGGCGTAGTCCTCAATCTCAAAGCTGTTGCCCGGCCCCGTCATGCTGCCGGTCTCTTTTTCGCCCGTATATTCCAGCACCTCGACATATAACTTGGGCGACCCGGAATGTTTACGCAAGGTGGCGCGCAGCGAACGGGCCTTCATCATAACTCCGAACGGCGTCGGGTGATCTTCCAACTGGACGACTCCGCCCGAGTCGAATTGGTAGCTCCCGCTGAACGTCACAGGCTTGCCCGGTTCGGCGGAAGTGACGCGCAGGATGATGGTCTTCTCCGGTGCGGTCGCTGAAACATCACGGGTTGTGTCGAGGGCGAGGGCGAGGGCGGCGGTAAAAAGTAACGTGGCTGCCAGCAGCTTCATCGCGAGTCTCCTTTAGAATGTGAGGGGCGGTTCCTTCCGCCCTTCGCATTAACGCCGCCCGGGCATCCGCGTTCCGAAATCTGAGTGGTACTATCCGCGAAGGCTTACTCGGCGGAAGGGCCGGCGGCCTAACGCAGGCACGCACCCTGCGCCCGACAAGCAAGCCTGTTATCATCAACCCACGCAGGGCGCGTGTGAAGCCGGGCGTTAGATTTTGCAACAACCCCAGGGCGGCAGGCGTGAAGACGTGGCGGTTCAGAATCTCAGGCGGTGGGGGCTTACAAACATGTCAGGCACTTTAAGAAGTCTCGCCCTCGGTGCTGTCGTCCTGCTCTCGGCTCTCGCGGGGGCGTCGGGGCCGGCGTATGCGCAACAGGTGAGAGACAGGGAGTTACGGCCGGCCTTCGATTTGACAAAAATCCAGATGCCGGTCGAAATCCTTGCCGTTAAGTTAAACGGCAAAGAGGTTCAGCCGGGCGAGAAGGTTCAGGGCGATGACGATTGGCTGCGGGGACTGTCCTTCACTCTGAAGAATATTTCTGACAAGCCAATCGCCTACGTGGAAGTCGCGCTGCGCTTCCCCCGGCCGCAAGGGTACGTCGCCTACACCCTCAGCCACGGGGTTGATCTCTCGCGCATGGAGCGCAGGAGAGAATCCTCGCCGCCGGCGATTCGGCCCGGCGAAACGGTGGACTTGGTGCTCACGCAAGGAAAATATCCCGGCTTCCTGCGAATCCTCGCCCTGGGCGGGGCCGCGAGAAGTTTCGACACGGCCCCGTACTACGTCGAGAGGGTATCTTTCGAGGGCGAGCCTGACATCATCTGGGCGGGCGGGATGTTGAAGCGGCGCGACCCGGACCGGCCCACCGAGTTCAAAGTCGTGGAACGATACGCCCTGCCCGCCAGGCAGGAGTGAGCGGCGACCGCGGCAAGATTTAACGACGGCACGCGCCCGGCCGCGGCCCGGCGAAATTGTCGTCGGGAACTTGCCGCCCGCGCGGTCGGGTGCGCGACCGCTGACGCCCGGCCTTAAGTACCGAACCTGGATGTGGGACGCGAAGCGACAGGCGATCTGGCTGGCGACGGGACTCGTCTTCGGCAGCTTCTTCCTCTACCCGCTCGCGCGCGACGAGGCGGGCCAGACCGACTGGGCCTACTTCGCACAGCTCGAACTGCTCCTCGTCATCGTCATCGGCGTGATGTTCTACGTCTACTCGCGGCAGGGGCGGGGCTGAGGGGCTTCCCAAAATTACCGCGGAGAACGAGAAGGGGCGCGAAGGGGTTGAACTCCCCTCGCGCCCCTCGGCTTTCGCGGCGACGGCCGGCGTCGAATTTACGGGCTAGCCGCCCTCGCGCGGCGGGAGGGTGGGCGCTGAGACTGACTGGAGCGAGAAGGTCAGCTCCCGCGCGCGCCCCTCACAGTCCTCGCCGAAGATCGAGAGGCGGTCAACGATGCTCGGGTTCTGTAGCCCGACGCAGAAGGCGAACAGCTCCTCGACGGACGAGAAGCACTGCTCCGTCTCCACTATGCGCGTGCCGCCCCGCAGCTCGCGCGTCACGACGACGCACCGTCCGACCATGGCAGGACACGTCCGATCTGTGTTGGTGGAGTGCGCCCTCTAGGGAAGGCGCCCGGAAGAGAGCGGCACGCCCCTGCGCTCGCTCTCCTCGACGCACTGCCTGACCCGCGTGTAGATGCCGTCCGCGTCGAGGCCGTACTTGGCGAGCAGGAGCTTGGCGTCGCCGTGCGTGACCCAGCGGTCGGGGATGCCCATTCGGACGACGCGCGCATCATTCAGCAGCCCGTTCTCTTCCAAAAGCTCAAGCACGGCCGAGCCGAAGCCGCCCGCCAGGTAAGCCTCCTCCACGGTCACGATCAGCCGCTTCGTGCGCGCGAGCGCGAGCAGGAGGCTCGCGTCCAGAGGCTTCGCGAAGCGCGCGTTGACGACCGTCGCCTCGACGCCGTCCTTCGACAAACGCTCGGCGGCCTGAAGCGCCGGGTGAACCATCGAGCCGTAGGCGACGATTGCCACGTCCGACCCGGCGTCGCGCAGAATCTCGGCCTTGCCGATCTCCAAAAGCTGCGGCTCGCGCTCTATGTCAACGCCGACGCCGTTGCCGCGCGGGTAGCGGACGGCTGCGGGGCCATCATTCGCGATCATCGTCCGCAGCATGTCGCGCAGCTCGCCCTCGTCCTTCGGGGCCATCAGCGTGATGTTGGGGACGCCGCGCAGGTAGGCGATGTCTAAGAGGCCGTGGTGCGTCGGCCCGTCGGGGCCGGCCACGCCGCCGCGGTCGAGGCAGAACTTGACGTTCAGGTTCTGCAAGCAAACGTCGTGGACGATCTGATCGAAGGCGCGCTGCAAAAAGGTCGAGTAGATCGCGCAGACGGGTTTCAGCCCCTCGGTCGAAAGCCCCGCGGCGAACGTCACGCAGTGCTGCTCGGCGATGCCGACATCAAACGAGCGATCCGGGAATTTCTTCAAGACCTGATCGACGCCCGTGCCGTCCGGCATCGCGGCCGTCAGCGTGACCACCTTCTCGTCCCGCTCCATCAGCTCGCACATCGTCCGGCCGAAGACGGCGGTGTAGGTCGGGGCCGACGGCTTTGACTTCGGCATCTCGCCGGTCTTCGGATCGAAGGGGCCGGTCGCGTGCCAGGCGTAGTAATTCTTCTCGCGCGCCGGGAAGCCTTTGCCCTTCGTGGTGAGGCAGTGGACGATGACCGGCTCGTCCCTGACGTGCTGCGCCTCGCGGAAGGCGTTCACTAGGGCCTGCGTGTCGTGGCCGTCAACGTAGCCGATGTACTTGAAGCCAAGCTCGTTGACGAGCGCGCCGGGCAGGACGGCCGCCGCAATCGCGTCCTTCACGGTCTTCGCCGCGTGGTGAAGCCGCTCGCCGACCGAGGGGACTGCGCGCAGCGTCTCGCTCACCTCGTCCTTGAAGCGGTGGTAGCCCTGCGCCTCGCGCAGACGGTTGAGATACCCGGTCAGCGCGCCGACCGCCGGCGCGATAGACATCTCGTTGTCGTTGAGGACGACGATCAGGCGCGACTTCAAATGGCCCGCCTGGTTGATCGCCTCCATCGCCATCCCGCCCGCGAGCGACGAGTCGCCGATCAGTGCGACGACGTGATGGTTCTCGCCGCTCCGGTCGCGCGCTATCGCCATGCCGAGCGCGGCCGAGAGCGACGTTGAAGCGTGGCCCGCGCCGAAGGTGTCGTACTCCGACTCTTCGCGCCTGAGGAACCCGCTCAGCCCGTCGTACTGCTTGATGGTCGGGAACTCCTCGCGCCGGCCCGTCAGGATTTTGTGCGCGTAGGCCTGGTGGCCCACGTCCCAGACGAGCCTGTCGGCCGGCGTCTCGAAGGCGTAGTGCAGGGCGACGGCCAGCTCGACCGCGCCGAGCGACGCGCCGGTGTGGCCGCCGATGCGCGCGCACGTCTCGATGATGTACTGGCGGATTTCGTCCGCGACCTCTTGCAGGTGTTCGGTGCCGAGGCGGCGCAGGTCTGCCGGCGCGTTGATTTTTTGCAGGAATTTCATCGCGGGCGATTGTAGCGCGGCCGGGCGGCGGTTGGCACGTTAGGAAACAGTGAAAATTTCGGCGCGACGCGCGGGCGGGCGGCGGAACTTTTTTCGGCCGGGCGTGGGCCGCGCGCGTCTTAAGACTCGGAGCGAGACCGGCCGGCAGTCGCGGGCCGCGTGTGAGACGGGCGGACAGACGCCGCGCGTCGCGCGCCATCATCGGTTGAATTTTCCAGGGAGTGCAAAAGTGATGAGACGTTACACCTACAGAGTTATCACCTTGGCGGGCCTGCTCGTGCTTATGGCCGCGGCCGGCTTCGCGCAGAACCCGCCAGCGCCGCAGGGGCAGGGCGGCGAAGGCCCGCGCGGCATGGGCCGCGTCGGACGCCGGCACATGCCCGGCGGGCCGCGCGGCCCCCGGCTCGGACTCGGCCGCCTGAACCTCTCGGACGCGCAGCGCGAGCAGTTGCGCCAGATCGAATCGCGCTACGCCGATTCTTTCCGCGCGAGGCGCGAAGAGCTGCGCTCGATCATGCAGACGCGCCGACAGGGCGGCACGCTCACGGCCGGGCAGGAGGCGCGCGCGCGCCAGCTCCGCGAGGAGCTTCGCGCCGACTCGGAGAAGATGCGCGCAGAGATGCGCGCCGTGCTCACCGACGAGCAGCGCACGCAACTACAAACGATGCGCGAGGAGATGGGTAAACGGCGCGAGCTGCGGCGCGAGCGACGCCGGGAGTTCCGCGAGCAGCGCCGCCTGCGCCGGCAGCAGCGACAGCAGACTCCGCCCACGGGCACGACAGATCAACTCTGATTCCAAGTCAGGAATTAACCACAGAGGAGGGGCGATTGCGGATTGCGGATTGAAAAGACGATTTATCTTCTAATCCGCAATCCGCAATCCGCAATTCTCACACGGCGCGCCGCAATCGCAGCACCGCGATTTCGGGCCGCGCGCCGAAGCGGACGGGCAGCCCAATCGTCCCCGTGCCGCGCGTGACGTAGAGCTGCGTCTCCCCGCGAGAGAAGCGGCCTCGCAGGTACTTGAACTCGTTCATGTGCCCGACCGGCGCGCCGACGATTGGCAGGCTCACCTGGCCGCCGTGCGTGTGCCCGCTCAGGATCAGCGAGACCCCTTCGGTCTCCGGCAAATCCAGCACCAGGGGCTGGTGCGAGAGCAGCACCGTGGGCCGTCCGCGATCCACGCCCGCGAAGGTTCGCCCCCAGTCGTTGTCGTTCCACGACCAGTCGCCGACGCCCGCGAGTTGCAGCTCGTCGCCGCCGCGACGGAGCCGCGTGTTCGCGTTGTCGATCAGGTTAACGCCGCGCCTCTTGAGGGCGGCGCGCGTAAGCTGCGGGTCTGTGTGGTGATCGTGGTTGCCGAGCACGGCCCAGACGCCGTGCGGCGCGGAGAGGCCGCCCAGAATTTCGGCCGCAGGCTCGACGTAGCCGCGCGAGGCCGTCGTGTAGTCGCCCGTCAAGGCGACGAGGTCTGCGCGCGCCGAGTTCGCCAGCTCGACGACGCGGCGCACCTCATCGGCCGGGACTATCGAGCTGTGGTGAACGTCCGACACCTGCGCGATGCGGAAGCCCTCGAACCCTTCGGGCAGGTCGCTTATGAAGACATCCGTCTCGGTCAGCTCGTAGTTGTAAGGCTCGAAGAGGCCGCCGTACACGCCCGCGCCGGCCACGCCCGCGACGCCGGCCGCGGCCAGCCCTTTAACGAACTGTCTGCGCGTCAACCCCAACTAGAGCGCCCACCTCCACACACGCGAACAGTAACACGCCTCCGCCGCGCCCTCACACCTTGGCCGCCCCGAGAAAGCGACCCGCGCTCTCCTCTTCGCGCCTTCGCGCCTTTGCGTGAGACTTCTTCTGAGGCAAAGAACATCTCACGCAAAGGCGCAAAGGCGCGAAGGAGTTGAGACGCGCTCTTAGACTGCTTTCCTTCAGACTCCCCCATCCGCCGCGCCCGCGCTGCCCGCCCCGAACTCGTCCGGGGGATCGATCTCCACCTCCGGCATCGGCTCGAACTTCGACTCATCGAACGCCGGCATCTCCGGCTCTTCTGTCCCCAACTCCCGCAGATGCTGCCTCGCCTTCTCCAACCCCCAGTGATACGCGAACGGCGGCCCGTCGCACCACGCCAAACGGTACGCCTTCGTCGCCGCCTCGACCGCCGCCGCCTCGTTGCCAGCGTCGCGCTCGATCTGCGCCAGCACGTTGCACGCATCGGCGTGAATTAGCGGATACGGCCCGCGCTCCGCCGCCTCCCACACATCATCCAGAAACTCACGCGCCGCTTGTGCCTCCCCCTGCCGCCGCCGCAAATCCGCCAGCGCCACGAGCGCGGGCAGTTCTTCCTCAGCCAGATTCACCATCCGCGCGCGTGTGAGCGCATGGTGCAGCCGCTCGTCGGCGGTGGCGAGATCACTCAAGCCCAATGCCGCCTCACCTTGCGCTCGCGCCGCGCGGATGAAGTCCCGCTCAAGACTCTGAACATGAGCCAAGTCCCACGCGCGGTTGGCGGACGATAGCGCGCCGGCAAACTCGCCGAGCCACAGTGCTCTCTGCGCGAGATAAGAATTGACGCTGCCTTCACCTTGATTATGAGACTGCGCTATAAACATGCGTAGTGTTCGCTGTGTGGCAAACCCGGATTCATTCGTAAGGCCACGCGCCGCCAGCGTCAAGCCAAGCCAATACAGACTGACCGCTTCCTGAAAATGGTTATCCTGATCGCGTGTGATGACCAGCGAGTGCCGCGCGGCGGACTCTGATTCGCACAATGCACCAGACAGCCGCAATGCGTATGACAGGGTGCTCAAAATAATGCTGAGGTTCTTGTCATTCTTCATCTCCGAAGCAATTGTGTTAGCGCGGCGATACAGTGCGGCTGCGCGCCCCGGCTGTCCGCTCAAGGCATATCCCAGCGCCAGCGCATGGAGGGTGAAGACTTGATCGCCTTGACTGCTCAAACGTGGTAACTGATCCAGTCCGGCAGGAAAGAGCATCTCCAAAAGTTCGACCCGCTGCCGGCTAGCACTCAGACGGAAGTGTGTGGCCTTATCCAATCGCTCGTAATAGAGTCTTTCGGCATCATCATAACGTCCCAGTCCAATCAGCGTGTTGTACAGTTCGATGGCGGGCGTGAGGTCTTCGAGGCTGTTGACTTTGAGAGGATCGTCAATCTTCGGCACTGCTTCAAAGTGCGCCTGCAGGCTCGTATAGACGCCGCGCCGGGCATCGTCGCCTAGGCCGCTCCACACCACACCGCGCACGAGCGGGTGCAGGTCGTAGCGATTGGCGCGCTTGTCCCAGCCGACCAGCCCACGGTCTTCCAACTCGGTCAGCACCCCGTCCAACTCGCGCTCGTCGGCGCACGGCTTCCCTTCACCTATCAACAACGCGGCCAGCGTGTCGTAGCGCGCGGGCATTCTGAAGGCGGCGACGGTGCGCAACACTTGCTGCGCTTTATCGTCCAGCCCGCGCACGGCGAAGGCCAGCACATGCGACTTCACCTGCACGAGCGGCAGGCCGAAGGGATCGAAATCTGGGTGTGCGCGCCGCCACGCGTCGAAGTCGCCGGGCGCGGGCCGGTAGCGCGCCACCTCGCTCGCTAACGCCTGAATCAACAGCGGGTGGTTATCCGCCTGTCGGAAGAGCGGCAGCAACGAATCGCGCGCGCCGGTAGCGCCGAACGCTCGCCACAGTTCGAGCGCATCGTCATCGGCCAACCCTTTCAGGAAAATCGCGGCGCAACTGCCGAACGGCTCGCCAGTCACCGTCTGCAAATCGGCGGGGTAGAGGCGTGTGCTGACGAGGATGCGCGAGGCGCGCACGTTCGCCAGCTTGCGGAGGAACGAGCCGGCGCGCGGGTCGGCGGTCTTGCGCAGGCGGTGCTCGCCCGTGAAGGATTGCGCGGCGCTCGCGGGCAGCCCCGCGGCGTCGGCGACGAAGTTCGCCGTCTGCCTGTCGTAATCGTCGTCGCTGAGGTGCGCCGCGTCCATGCGCGCGTAGGCGATGAGGATGCGCTCCAAGCCGTCGAGCACAAGGAGAAATGGCTCGCGGTCGAGGGCGGCAAGGAGTTGAGTCTCGCGGTCGGGCGCTGGCGTCTGTTGCACCTCGGCGAGCGGGCGGCCGGTGACGTAGGCGAGCGCGCGGGTGACGAAGTTCTCGAAGGTGGCGTCGGACTCGTAGAAGCTCCACCACATGCGCCCCACTAGCGGCATCATCTCCTGCGGCGCAATCGTCTGGAACCAGTGCCACGTGAGCGCGCTCTTGCCCAAGCCCCCGACGGCGACGACGTTGAGGATGCGCGCGCGGTAGATGTCCGCGTCGGGTTTGGCGACCCAGTCGGTCAGCAGGTTGAGTTCGGGCTGGCGGCCGACGAGGCGGTGGGTTTGCAGCAGCGTGTAAGGGTGCGCGATGAAGGGTTCGGGCGGCGCGGGGATGTCGCTGACGTAATGGAACGTCGTCAGGTCTGGCTGACGGTAATCGGTCAATGCTTGGATTACTTGTGCGCGCAAGTCCGTAGGCGATTTGAAGAAGCCGGCGACGCGATCTTTGCCCGCGCGTTTTTTTAACTCGTCTAGCTTCACCTTGCGCCGCGCCGCTTCGACTGGGTCGCTCGTGTCTTCTTCCATGTCCGCGGGCGTGATCGCGTGCGACTTGTCCATGAAGAAGATCAGGCGCGGTATTCC
>DATHBT010000301.1:0-22893 GCA_035295985.1 Pyrinomonadaceae bacterium
AAATCTCTTTCCCGCCACCCGCCACGGTTTACTGTTTACGGCCTTCTTACTTTCTCGCCGCGGGCGTCAGCTTGAACTTCAGTCGTTCGCCCCCGCGCAGGACTTCGACCTCGTACTCCTCGCCGGCCTTCATGTAGCCGAGCACCTGCGTGTAGTCGTACACGTTCTTCACGTCGCGGCCCGCCAGTTTCACGATCAGGTCGCCGGCCTTGAGGCCCGCCTTCGCCGCGGGCGAGTCGTCGCGCACGCCGTCGAGCTTCATCCCGTCGCCGCCCTCCGCGTAGGAGGGGATCGTGCCGAGATAGACGCGGAAGCCGCCGGCCGCGCGGCCCGCCGGCGTGGCGGATTTGGCCTGCGTGTAGGTCGGCCTGGCGTCGGCGGCATCAACGGCGCGGACGATGTCGCGGACAAACTCGGTGACGCGCAGCAGCCCTTCGTAGTTGATGCGCTCGGCCGTGTCGGTCGGCTTGTGGTAGTCCTCGTGCGTGCCCGTCCAGAAGAAGAGGACTGGAATCTGGCGCGCGTAGAACGACGAGTGATCGGACGGGCCGAAGCCGTCGTCGTTGAGCGTCAGCGCGAACCGCGCGGCCGGGGTCGCCGTCGCGACGATTGCGCCGTTGGCCGCGACGACGATGGGCACGTCGCCCTCGCGCCTCGCGGCCCCGCTCAGCCCCGCCGGGTGCGTGCGCACGTTCAGCGTCGCGTTCTCGCGCTCGATGATCCGTCTCCACTCGGCGGCCGTGCCCGCGCCGCCGACTACGAGCCTGTCCTCCTTCATCCGCCCGACCATGTCCATATTGAACATCGCGACCGTCTGAGCGAGCGGCACGGCGGGCTGGCGGTTGACGTAGAAGTTGGAGCCGAGCAAGCCCTCCTCCTCGCCGCCGAAGGCCGCGAAGACGACGGTGCGGCGCGGGCGCGACGCGGAGAAGACGCGCGCCAGTTCGAGCACGGCGGCCGTCCCCGAAGCGTTGTCGTCCGCGCCGTGGTGTATCTCGCCCTCGCGCTGCGCCAGACTCCCCTGCCCGCCGCGCCCGAGGTGATCGTAGTGCGCGCCGATGACTATGGCTTCATCCTTCAGCTTCGGGTCTGAGCCTTCGAGTATGCCGACGACGTTGTATGCCGGGGCCTCGCGCTTGACTATGTCGGTCTCAAGGCTGAAGGCGATGTTGCGCAGCGGCGTCGAGTGGTTGCGCTTGTCAGGCTGCTGCGCCGCCTCGCCCGGCGTCCCGCCTTCGGGCTTCGCTTCGGGCTTCGCGCCGGCCGACTCTTCCAGCTTCTCGAACGTGACGGACGGTATCGACGCGGCCTCGACCGCACGTCGCGCGACCTGTCGCGAAATCAGCACGACGGGCAGCCCGGCGTCGCCTGCGGCGAGTCCCTCCTCCGGCCGTAGGCGCGTCAGGCGGTCGTCCTTGAAATTCTGCTCGCGCGTGATGACGAGGAGCGCGCGCGCGCCGGCCTCGCGCGCCGCCGCGGCCTTGAAGCGCAGGTCGCCGAAGCGCGCGAACTGCCCGTGCGGGTTGTCGCCGTCGGGCGTGCCCGCGAAGGCCAGGGCTATCTTGCCTCGCGAGTCAACGCCCGCGTAGTCGTCGTGGCCGAGTTCCGAAGCCTTGATACCGTAGCCGACGTAAACGACCGTGCTCCGCTCGACCCGCCCGCCGGCGCTCCACGCGAGCGGCGTCCAGTCCTCGCCGAGGCGCAGATCGAGCTTGAGCGCCGGGTCGTCCGCCGCCGCCCCGCCCGCGCGCGGGTGGAAGCTCATCGAGTTGCGCTTGCCGAGTTCCACCGCAGCGACATAAGGGAACTTCTGCATGTAGGCGCTGAACGAGTCGGGGGAGGGCTGGCCGGTCGTGCGTGCGCCGGGCTTGAGGCCGAGTCGCTTGAACTCCTCCGCGATGTACTGCGCGGCGAGGCTCGCGCCCTGCGTGCCGGTGCGCCGCCCCTCCAGCCTGTCGGACGCGAGGTGCGCCACATGAGCGCGCAGCCTCTCGCCGCTCACCTCGACTGTGGCCGATTGTTGCTGTTGTTGCGCGAACGCGCCCGCGGTAAGCGCGAGCACGAGTAGGAGGGCGGAGAATCTGTGAAGCGCGGAGAATTTGTGACGCATAAATTTCACTCGTTTGTCAGTTGCCCGTGGTCAGTTGTCCGTTGTCCGTGCCTACCGAACGAGAATCTGAAGTCGAACCTTTCGAGTTGCGGCAAACGAACGACGGGCAACTGACCACGGGCAACTGATCACTGTCTTACTCGACCCAGTCGGCGATGAAGACGTTCGTGTCGCCGCGCTGGCGTGCGTTGCGGTTCGAGGCAAAGACCAGCCGCTTGCCGTCGGGCGAGAACATCGGGAAGCCGTCGAAACTTTCGTGGTGCGTGACGCGCTCAAGGCCCGTCCCGTCGAGGTTGACGAGGTAAAGATCGAAGTTTCGGCCGCGCGCGTTCGGGTAGTTCGACGAGAAGATGATGCGCCGGCCGTCGGGCGTAAAATACGGCGCGAAGCTCGCCACGCCGAGGGTCGTCACCTGCCGCTTGTCCGTGCCGTCGGCGTTCATCGTCCAGATTTCAAAGTTGTTCGGCTCGATGACGTTCTCCGCGAGCAGTTGCTTGTAGCGCGCGATCTGTTCGGGCGTCTTCGGGTGGTAAGAGCGGTAGACGATTCGACGCCCGTCGCGCGAGAAGAACGGGCCGCCGTCGTAGCCGAGCGCGTCGGTCAGCCTCTTAACATTTTTGCCGTCGGCGTCCATCGTGTAGATGTCCAGGTCGCCGTCGCGCATCGAGGTGAAGACGATCTTCCGTCCGTCAGTCGAGACGGTCGCCTCGGCGTCGTAGCCGGGCGTCGAAGTCAGCCGCTTCAAGTCAGTGGCGTCGGGCGTGGCGGTGAAGATGTCGAAGCCGGGGTGAATGGCCCAGACGTAGCCGCGCGAGCGGTCGGGCGGCGGGGGGCACTCGCGCGAGGCGAGGTGCGTCGAGGCGTAGAGTATGCGGCGGCCGTCGGGGAAGATGTAGGAACAGGTGGTCGCGCCGTCGCCCGTCGAGACGAGCCGGCGGCCCGACCCGTCCGCGTTCATCGTGAAAATCTGATCGCAGCCCATCCCGGCCACTTTCGACTGGAAGATGAGCTTGCGCCCGTCGCCGCCGAAATACGCCTCGGCGTTCTCGCCCGCGAACGTCAACTGCCGGACGTTCCGCAAATGCTTCTCGGCCGGAAGCTCGATCTCTTCCGACTGTGCGGGCTGTTGCCGGGCCGGCGGCTGCGCGGTGACGAAGGCGACGACTAGCAGGAGACAAATAAAAGACGACGCTACGAGGGGGAATCTCTTGTTCATACGCGTAAATCGTAAATGTTGAATCGTAAATAGTCCAAGGCACGGGCGCACAGACTATTCACGATCCACGATTTACGATTCACGTTCTTCTCACCCGTTCTTGCGGGCGAACTCGCGCATGAACTCGGCCAGCGCCTCGCAGCCCTCGCGCGGGAAGGCGTTGTAGATGGAGGCGCGTATGCCGCCGACGGAGCGGTGGCCCTTGAGGCCGTCGAGCCGCGCGGCGGTCGCCTCTTTGACGAACTGCTTTTCGAGTTCTTCCGTGGGCAGCCGCCACGTGACGTTCATCAGCGAGCGCGCCTCCCTGGCGGCGTGGCCGCGGTAGAAGTCGGTCGCGTCAATCGCGTCGTAGATCAGTTTGGCCTTCTCCTGGTTCTTCCGGTAGATGCCTGTCGTGCCGCCCTGATCTTTGACCCACTTGCAGACGAGGTTGAGGATGTAGATGCCCCACGTGTTCGGCGTGTTATAGAGCGACTTGTTCTCCGTGTGCGTGCGGTAGTCGAGCATCGTGTGCAGCCCCGCGGGAATGCGCTGCAAGAGATCGTCGCGGATGATGACGAGGGTCAGGCCCGAAGGGCCGAGATTCTTCTGCGCGCCCGCGTAGATGAGCGCGTACTTCGACACGTCGATGGGCCGCGACATGATGTTCGACGAGGCGTCGCAGACGAGCGGCACGTCGCCCACCTCCGGCTCTGTCTTAAACTCGACGCCCTCGATGGTTTCGTTCGAGGTGAAGTGGACGTAGGCGGCGTTCGCGTCGAGTTTTAACTCGTGCGGCTCAGGCGTGCGCGTGTAGCGGCCGTCGGCGAGGTCTGCGGCGACGTTCACCGCGCCGACCTTCTTCGCCTCCTTCAACGCCTTCTTGCCCCAACTGCCCGTAATGACGTAATCGGCCGATTGCCCCTCGCCCAGCAGGTTCATCGGGATCATCGAGAACTGGAGCGACGCCCCGCCCTGCAAAAAGAGCACGTGGTAGCCGTCGGGGATGCCCATCAGCTCGCGCAACCCCTGTTCGGCCCCGCCGATGATCTCGTCGAACGTCTTCGAGCGGTGACTGATCTCCATCACCGACATCCCGACGCCCGGCAACGACAGCATCTCATCGCGCGCCTGCTCCAAAACGGGGACGGGCAGCACGGCCGGCCCCGCGCTGAAGTTGTAGATTCTCTCGGTCATCGTTTCAAAAACTCCTTATAAGAAGTCCGTTGTCAGTAGTCCGTGGTCAGTTGTTAGCCTGACGCAAAGTCCGGGTTTCATTTCAACCGCTGACAGTCAACAGCGGGCAACTGGCAACGGACTACCGACTACTGCTGCAATTTCAGCAGACTCAGCTCGATGATGTTCTCGTCGTCGCGCAGGGCGGCGAGCGTGTCCTCGGGCGGCGCGGCTTCGAGGTTGATGCGGGCGATGGCCGCCTCCGCGCCCTCGAAGATGATGTTCTCCATCTCCTGCACGTTGATCTGGGCTGCGCGCACGGCGGCGAGCACCTGCGCGAGTACGCCGGGGCGGTCGCGGTGTCTGACCGTGAGCACGTGCGTGGCGGGCGTGCGCGCCGCGAGGTTGACGACGTTCGGGACTTTCCCGGTCTCCTTGAACTCGCGGATGATCCGCACCGTCTCCGCGGCGATGGCCTCCTGCGCCTGGTCGGTCGAAGCGCCGATGTGGTGCGTGCCGTAGAGGTTCGGCTCGCGCGCGATCTCGTCCGTGAACTCTGCCGCGGCGGAAGTCGGCTCGTCGGCGAACACGTCCAGCCCCGCGCGAATCTTGCGCTCGCGCATCGCCGCGAGCAATGCGGGCTGATCCACGATCTCGCCGCGCGCGGTGTTGATGAAGTACGCGCCCTCGCGCATCGCGCCGAAAAACTCGGTACTCAGGAAGCCGCGCGTCTCCGGCTTCAAGGCGACGTGGACGCTGACGATGTCCGAAGCGCGCGCGACTTCGACCGGCGAACTTTTACGCTCGACGCCAAGCTCCGCCGCGCGCTCGTCCGTCAGGCTTCGCCCCCAAGCGACGACCGGCATCCCGAAGGCGCGCGCGCGAGAGATGACCTCGCGGCCGATCTGGCCCGTGCCGACGAGGCCGAGCGTGCGCCCGTAGAGGCCGCGCGCCTTGGAGAACTCCTTCTTGTTCCACCGGCCGGCGCGGAGCTGTATGACGTTGTCGGCCACGCGGCGGTCGAGCGCGAGCATCAGGGCGAAGGCAAGCTCAGCGACGGCGACGGAGTTTTTGCCCGGACAGTTCGAGACGTACACGCCGCGCCGCGAGGCCGCCGCCACGTCAATCGTGTTGTAGCCCGCGCCCGCGCGCACGACCAGTTTCAACGGCCCGGCGTCGAACATCGGCTCCGTCACCTTCGTCGAGCGCACGACCAGCACGTCCGGCCGGAAGTGCGCGATGGCCTCGACCAGCGAGTCGTCCTTCGCGTCCGGCTGGTACTCGTAATCGCAGCCGATGGCCTCCAGCCCCTCGCGGCCCGACTGCTCGAATTTATCGGCGATGAGAACAAGCATCACTCAAACCTCAAAGGAAGCTGTTAGCGATTAGCTGTTAGCCGTTAGCCAGAGGGAGACAGCCTGCAACTTCCGTTTCAGCCTCTGCTCAGATTTCAGTCTTTGGTCTTGCTAACAGCTAATCGCTAACAGCTAACAGCTTCTTTCAGATTTCGTCGCGCACCGCGTAGAAGCCCGGCGACGGCGTGAACTCCTCGCGCGTGATGGCGTAGAGCACGCAGTCGATATTGTAGTGGCGCGCCGTCCCCTCGTAGCGCATGCCGAGCTTTTCCATGACGCGGCGCGAGCCGGCGTTTTCCGGTTCCGCGACGGCGACGATGCGGGGCAGGCCGACCGTCTCGAAGCCGTAGCGCAGCCACGCGGCGGCGGCCTCGGTCGCGTAGCCCTTGCCCCAGTGCGGGCGGTCGAAGCCGTAGCCGACCTCGATCTGTCCCGAATCTTCTAACGGCTGGATGCCGCTCCAGCCGATCATCTCGTTGTCGGGTTTGCTGAGCAGAGCGCACATGCCGAAGCCGTGCTGCCTGTGGCAGTCGAGATAGAATTCCAAACGCTTAGCGACGAACTCCGGCGTTGACATCTCCGGCCCGCCTAGGTAGCGCGAGACCTCCGGGTCTGCGCGGAAGCGCAGCAGCGTCGGCAAATCGTCGCGCGTGATGGGGCGCATCAGAAGTCGGTCGGTTTCGATGATCAATGTTAACGCCTCAAGACTGTCCGTTGTCAGTGGTCAGTTGTCCGTTGTTCGCTTATTCGGTGTTGAGCCGATGGAGCGAAGGTAGGAATTTAACTTTGGCGCTAGCTCGGCAATAATTGGCCTCAACTTTTCGACCTGTTCGGCCGTAAGGAGACTTCTTTTTTAGGCCCGCCTCAGCCAGTGCTGCGTCTCGTTCAAAGAGCCGCGGGCCATCCTGATGAAGCGGCGGTTATCCTGAAAGCTGCCCCGGCCCGTCCCCTCCGCGATGTTAGCCCCGACGCTGTCCGCGGCCCGGACGATCTGCTTACCCAGGGTGCTCCTCTCAAATTGATCCCATCTTTTGACGATAGCCCACACCTCGTCAGCCAATCTCTCCGCCAATCGGTAAACGTGCAACGTCTCGAAATTCGTCTTCGTCATATCACTCACCGTGAGGTGTGAGTCGACCAACAACGGACAACTGACCACGGACAACGGACAAACTTCAAATCTGATGAATCAGCAGGCCGTCGCGGAGCTTCGGCTCGAACCAGGTGGACTTGGGCGGCATGATGCCGTTGGCGTCGGAGACGCGCAACAGGTCTTCGACGGAAGTGGCGTGGAGCGCGAAGGCGACGGCCGCGCGTCCGTCGTTGACCAGTCTTTCTAGTTCTTCCGTGCCGCGGATGCCACCGATGAAGTCTATGCGCTTGTCCGTGCGCTGGTCGGCGATGCCGAGGATGGGCGCGAGCAGGTTGTCTTGCAGCAGGCTCACGTCGAGCGTGGCGGTCGGGTCGGTCTCGACCTGACGGACGCCGCCCTTTAGCGTTAGGCCGTACCACTTACCGCCGAGGTACATGTGCCAGTGGCCGGGCCTGCCGGGGCCGCGTGGGTTGGCGTCGTCGGTCACGTCGAACTGCTCGCGCACGAGGCCGAGGAAGTTTTCGGGCGAGTGGCCGTTCAAATCTTTGACGACGCGATTGTAGGGGAGTATCTGCACCTGGTCGGAGGGGAAGATGACGCAGATGAAGCGGTTGTACTCCTCGTCGCCCGTGTGGTTTGGGTTCTTGTCGCGCAGGGCGACGCGTGCGCGCGAGGCAGAGGCAGCGCGGTGGTGGCCGTCGGCGATGTAGAGCAGGGGGACTTCGCCGAAGGCGCGGACGATCTGTTCGGGCGCGGGCGCGCGCCAGACGGTGTGTCGGACGCCGTCTGGCGCGGTGAAGTCGTAGAGCGGATCGGTTTGGGTTTCGGCGGCGACGAGTGCGTCGATGCGCCGGTCGGCGCGGTAGGTGAGGAAGACGACGCCGGTCTGCGCGCGCAGCTCTAACATGTGGCGCGTGCGGTCGTCCTCCTTGTCGGGGCGCGTGCGCTCGTGCTTGCGTATGAGATCGCGGTCGTACTCATCGACGGAGCAGCAGGCGGCGACGCCCGTTTGCTCATGCTCGCCCATGCGGAGGCGGTAGAGGTAGAGGCTCGGCGCGTCCTCCGTGACGAGCGGGCAGTCGCTGATGAGGCGCTGGAAGTTCTCGCGGGCCTTGGCGTAAACCTCGTCCGAGTAGATGTCCGTCCCGTCGGGCAGATCGATTTCGGGGCGGGTGACGTGGAGCAGACTGAGCGGGTTATCCTGCGCGAGCGCGCGGGCTTCCTGAGTGTTGACCACGTCGTAGGGGACGCTCGCCACCTGCTCGACTTTCTCCGTGGGCGGACGCAGGGCGCGGAAAGGATGGATGACGGCCACAGGCAGTTCTCCTCGCAGCGTTTGCTAAAATTGCGCTAGTGTGGAACGCCCTAGACTATCCGCACCAATGGTACTTTGCCAAGCCGAGAGCGCAGTCGGATAAATACTGCTTATGGATTTAACGAGATTTACATTCCATAACACGGAGGCAGGCTGAATCTATGGCTAACGCTAGGCATCTAAGGATGCTTAAACAAGGAGTTGAAATCTGGAATATATGGCGAGAACGAAATCCGCGAATACATCCAGATATGCAAAATGCTGATCTTGCGGGTGAAGCGCTCGCAGGATTTGATCTTAGGAAGGTGAATTTTCAAGGCGCAAACCTCACAAATGCTAATTTGAGTAAAGCTGACTTGCGTCGGGCCGATCTCTCGCGTCCGCTTAATATATTCAAGAGCACTAAAATCATTAATGCTAACCTCAGCGGCGCAGACTTGTCGTATGCAAAACTTACGGGGGCATATCTCGATAGAGCTGACTTAAGTCGAGCGGATTTGTTTTGGGCGAATCTTTTTGGCGCACGACTTTATGACGCAAATCTAAACGAAGCCAGTCTTACTTGGTCAGACCTCACAGAAGCAAAACTTGCCGGAGCAGATTTCAGCAGAGCCACTATAGAGTATACGAGACTAGGTGCTGTCGATCTGAGTGAGGTTAAAGGGCTGGAAGCTGTAAATCATACGGGGCCTTCAACTATAGGCATCGATACAATATATAAATCAAGTGGCGACATACCAGAGGCATTTCTGCGGGGCTGTGGTATCCCGGAAACTTTCATCACCCACATACCTTCGTTAATTGCTGGAATGCAGCCGATTCAGTTCTACTCCTGCTTCATCAGCTACAGCCACGCGGACAAGTCGTTCGCGCGGCGGCTGCATGATGCGTTGCAGGGGCGGGGGATTCGTTGCTGGCTGGATGAGCATCAGGTGCTGCCGGGGCAGAAGATTTACACGGAAGTGGATCGGGGCATACGTCTGTGGGATAAGGTGCTGCTGTGCTGCTCGAAGGATTCGTTGAAGAGCTGGTGGGTGGAGAACGAGATTCAGATCGCGTTCGACAAGGAGCAGCAGTTGCGACGGCAGCGCGGCGGCGAAGAGGTGCTGGCGCTGATCCCTCTGAACCTCGACGGCTACCTGTTCGGCGACGAGTGGAAGAGCGGGCTGCGCACCGAGATCAGGTCGCGCCTCGCCGCGGACTTTACGGGGTGGGAGACGGACAACGCGAAGTTCGAGACAGAATTCGAGCGGCTGGTCAGGGCATTGCGCGCGGACGCGGGCGGGCGCGAGCTGCCGCCGCAGCCGAGGCTGTAACTTTGAAATGCTAAGAGGTGGAGTAAGGTGGCGGAAGATTTGGCGTCGAAAACTTGCGTGCCCTGTCACGGCGGCGTGCCGCGTCTTGGGACGGATGAGATCGCGCGGCTGGCGGGGCAGGTCGCTGGGTGGGAGGTCGTCGAAGAGCACCATCTGCGGCGTCGCTACGAGTTCCCGAACTTCCGGCGGGCGCTTGAGTTCGTCAATCGCATCGGCGAGGTGGCGGAAGCTGAAGGGCATCACCCGGACGTGAGTTTCGGCTGGGGCTACTGCGAGCTGATGATCTACACGCACGCCATCGACGGGTTAACCGAGAGCGACTTCATCCTCGCCGCCAAGTTCGACAAATTGTGAGGCGCGCGCTGCGGGCCGCCGCCGTTCTTCCCGCGCGGGCGGCGGCGGGTTATCATCTCGCCGGAGATTGAAGTTTAAGGAGGCTGCCGAATGGTGAGACGTGGAACATTCTGGCTCGCGCCCGCGCTGCTCGTGCTCGTCGCCGCCGTGGGCGCGCGCGCGCAGGGCGACGGGCGCGTCACAGTCGAGGAGTTCAAGCAACTGGTCGCGCGCAACAGTGTCGTCGTCCTCGACGTTCGCAACGACGAGATCGACCGCAAGATCAAGGGCGCGCTCCACATGCCCTACAACGACATCGAGGCGCGCGCAGGGGAGCTTCCGCGCGACCGCGAGATCGTCACCTACTGTGCTTGACCGAGCGAGGCGACGAGTGCCGGTGCGGCACGACTTCTCGCAGGTAAAGGTTTCACGCGCGTCCGCGCGCTGCTCGGCGGTTGGAACGCCTGGCTCGCGGCCGACGGCGCGACCGAGCCGGCCGGCGCGCCGGCCACGTCACTGAAAGGCGGTTCATCGGCGAAGCCGCCCGCCAAGCCGCGCAGGCCCGCGCGCCGCCGTAGAGGGTGACGGCGGAAAGCAGTAGGCAGAAGGCAGCAGGCAGTCAGGACGGGGAGCCGAAGGCTTGTTCCCACTGCTTTCTGCTTTCTGCCTTCTCGCGTTTTGGCTGCCCATTTGCTTACTATCATCCGTTGGGTCGGGAGTGTCTCGATTACGTCCGGGCGGGAGGTGAAGTCGAATGTCGCACCAGGACGACACGATCCCCATCGAGCCGTCTGAGCGGCAGGGGGGCGCGGGGCCTGCGCCCGCCGCGCCGAACTTCGACGCGCGCTCTGTGCGGCGCGCACGCGCGGCCGTGCCGCTGCGGCCCGGAGGCTCGCGCTGGGACGGGAAGCTGCCGTGGGTCGTCGTGGCGCTCGTCGCCGGGATGATCGGCGGGTTGCTGGGCATCTGGACTCTCACCTACTACCAGGGCGCGGACGACCGCACGCGCGCCGTCTCAAATTCAACTTCGCCCGCCGCGTCGCCGACGGCGGCACAAACTGATTCGGCCGCACAGCCCCAGGCGGCCGGCACGAACGATCCGGCGCAGGCCGGCGACGCCGCGGCGGGCGACGCGGAAGCCGCGGACGATGCGGAAGCGCCGGCCGGCGCGAGTCCCGCGAGCGCGGGCGAGGAGGAGGAGTTGCGCGGCGCGCTCTCCGGCTGGATCGCCGCGACCAACGCGCGCGACCTCGACCGCCAGATGAGTTTCTACGATTCGCGCCTCGGCACCTTCTACCTCACTCGCAACGCCACGCGCGGGGCCGTGCGCGCCGAGAAGGAGGCGGTCTTCGCGCGCGCGTCGAAGGTAGACGTGCGGGCCGACCCGCCGCGGATTTTCCTCAGCCGCGACGGCCGCACCGCCACGATGCGCTTCCGCAAGCAGTTCGCCGTCGAAGGCGGAGGCGCGGATCGCCGCGGCGCGGTGCTGCAGGAGCTGCGCTGGCGTCGCACGCTCGGAGGGTGGAAGATCGTCGGCGAGCGCGATCTGCGCGTGATTGACTGAACGCCGCTTACCGTCGTGCGTCGAGTCCGAACAACGGCACTCACCACAGAGACGCAGAGAACGCAGAGGGGGCGCAGAGAAGAAAGTTTTCAGTTTTCAGCAAAACAGACCGTCTCTTCTGAAAACTGAAACTCTTCCGGGCCTTCGTGTCTCCGTGGTGAACCCCGACCGGCCCGCGCTTAAGTGAAAGCGCACCGGGCGGCCCGCGCCGGCTCCTCACTGTTTTGCCATCTCTTTCTCGAAGCTGATAATCTTCCCGGCCTGAGAGTGTTCAGAATTTTGTGTGACGCGGGGGCGGCGGATGAAGATTACGCAGGAGTTCGTTGACCGTATGATCTGCCCGGCGTGCCGCGCGAAGCTGCGCCTGCGCGAGGACGGCAGCGGCGTCAAGTGCCTGGGTTGCCGGCGCGTCTATCCAATCGAGGACGAAATCCTCGTGATGCTGCCGGAGAAGGCGACCGTCGAAGATGAAGAACCCGCGGCCGGCAACGCCTGAGACCCGACCCGCGCGACCGCCGGTGCCGCCCGCGCGTGAAGCCGACGGCTTGATGTCGCCAGACGACACGCCGAGCGGCGCGACGCCGCACCCGTCTCCCGACATTACCATCCCCGAAACTGACGCCTCGCCACACCCGCTCGCGCCCGCGCGGTGGGACTGGACTGAGGTGCGCCGCGTCCTCGTCGTCCGCCTGCGCTCAATCGGCGACGCCGTGCTCGCCACGCCCGCGCTCCACGCGCTGCGCCGCTTCCTCCCTCACGCCGAGATCGACCTGCTGCTCGAAGACTGGGTAGCGCCGCTCCTCGAAAACTCGCCCGACGTTGATCGCGTCGTCACGGTCGAGCGCGACAGCCTCAAGTCGCGCATCGCGGTCTGGCGCACGTTGCGCGCGGCGCGCTACGACGTGGCCTACGACCTGCACGGCGGGAGCACCGCCAGCCTGCTCACTTGGGCCTCGGGCGCGCGCCACACGGTCGGCTACGCCTCTTACGGCCACGCGCGCCTGCTCAAACACACCGCGCCGCCCTCCTCCGGGCTGTGGGGGCGCGACAGAATCCATTCCGCCGAGCAGCAACTCGGACTCGTCGGCTGGACGGGCGTGCCCGTGACCGACCTGCCCGTGTCGCGCGTCAGCGTGAGCGAGGAGGCGCGCTCACGCGTGGCGGAAAGGTTGCGGCTCGCCGGAATCCACGCGGGCCGACCCGTGGCGCTCTTCCACCCGGCCGCGGCGTTCGCGACGAAGACCTGGGACTCGGCCCACTTCGCGCGCGTCGCAGACCGGGTCTCGGAGCAGGGATTCGCGGTCGTGGCCGTCGCCGCCCCGCACGAGGCGGAAGTCCTGAGCGCGTTGTCGTCTGCCGCCCGACGCCCGCTCGTCACCTTCGACGATCTGCCGCTCCCCGAACTCGCCGCGCTGGCCGAGCGCGCTGGCCTGTTCGTCGGCAACGACAGCGGCGTGGCCCACATAGCCGCGGCGCTCGGCGTGCCCTCGGTCGTCGTCTTCGGCTCGTCGAACGTCACGCACTGGCGGCCGTGGACGCGAGCGCCTTCGGAGGTCGTCCGCGAGGAGCTGCCCTGCGCGCCGTGCCCCGGCTACACCTGCTCGGAGTTCGCCCAGCCGGAGTGCATCCGCCGCGTCCCCGCGGAAAGAGTCATGGACGCAGTCGGCCGGGTGCTCGCCGCGTCCGAGGGCGCGCGGAAGAGGTTTGAGAAACGACGGGAAGGTGAGTCTTGATGGACTACGAGCCGATCAATCTCGGCGAAAAGTTCGAGAAATTCTCGGAGCGTTGGTCGCCGCGCGTGGTGGCGCGGATGAACGACTACCACTTCAAGCTGGTGCGCGTCGAGGGCGAGTTCGTCTGGCACAGCCACGCGGAGACGGACGAGGTCTTCATCGTCCTGGAGGGCGAGATGGCGATTGAGTTCCGCGACGGGCGGGTCGAGCTGCGGGCCGGCGAGATGTTCGTCGTGCCGCGCGGCGTCGAGCACAGGCCCGTCGCCGCGCGCGAGTGCAAGCTGATGCTCGTCGAGCCGGCCGGCACGGTCAACACGGGCGACGCGGGAGGCCGCCTGACGGCCGAAGACAACGTCTGGGTATAGGCGCGCGGGGTAGTCGCGCGGGGAGGGTACTGTTATGGCGGCAGCAGGCGGCGCGGCCGGGGCGGCGATTGCCAACGCGAAGCGCGCGAGCGGCGTGGTCGTCAACGTCACGCCGGAAAACTTCTCGAAGATCGTCGCGCGCACGGAGCGCCCGCTCGTCGTCCACGCGACCGGCGGCGTCTTCTCGACCCACTACCAGTACCTGACGACCTACCGCGGCCTCGCCTTCTACACCAAGTCGCGCCAGCCCCTCCAACTGCCCTTCGGCACGGAATTGATTACGGCCGAGTCGATCTGGATACCGCAGTAGCCCGCCGAGGCCGCACGGCGCGGCTTCGACTTTCGGCCCCATAGTGTAGAATCTCCCCTGAAACACTCTCCGCCCCGAATCTCGATGAAACTGATCACGCCAGAACGCGCGGCCGAGCTGACGGCGCGGGCGCGCGAGCGCACCGTCCTGGTCTTCGGCGACGTGATGCTCGACGAGTTCGTCTGGGGCGACGTGACGCGCATCTCGCCCGAAGCCCCCGTGCCCGTCGTGGACATCCGCCGCGAGTCCGTCCGCCTCGGCGGCGCGGCCAACGTGCTCGCCAATCTCGTCGCGCTCGGCGCGCGCGGCCGGCTCGTCGGCGTCACCGGCGAGGACGCGGCGGGCGAACGCCTGCTCTCAAAACTTAAAGAGACGTGTGCGGCCCGCGCCGACGCCGAACTCGTCCGCGACGCGGAGCGGCCGACGACGCTCAAGACGCGCATCATCGCCCACAACCAACTGGTGGTGCGCGCCGACCGCGAGCTGCGCGCGCCCGTCCGCGCGGAGATCGAGGAGCGCCTGATCGACGCCCTCGCTCGCGCGCTCGAAGGCGCGGACGCATTCGTCGTCTCCGACTACGACAAGGGCGCGGTCACGCCGCGCGTGCTCGCGGAAGTTCTGCCGCGCGCCGTCGCGAGCGGCGTCCCCGTCTTAGTCGATCCCAAAGTCCGCAACTTCGACTCGTACCGCCCGGCCACGCTCGTCACGCCGAACCACCACGAGGCCCTGCGGCTGACCAACTCCGAGGACGACACGGACGAAGGCGTGGCCCGCGCGGCCCGGCACTTGCGCGAACGGCTGCGTTGCGATTCCGTCCTCATCACGCGCGGCGAGCGCGGCATGATGCTGCTCGAAGGCGACGCCGCGCCGCTCTACGTGGAGACGCGCGCGCGCGAGGTTTACGACGTGACGGGCGCGGGCGACACGGTCATCGCCACGCTCGCGCTGGCGCTCGCCGCGGGCGCGTCGCTCGCCGAGGCGGCCGATCTCGCCAACCACGCAGCCGGGCTGGTCGTCGGCAAGCTCGGCACGGCGACGGTCAGCGCGGAAGAACTTACAAACTCGCTCAAGGCGGACGAATGACGAAACAACACGCGCGGCGACGAGCCGCGGAAGCGAACCCGCGGCCGTCACGCACGACGACGGAAATGAACTCGCGGCCGGCGCGGACGAGGGCGCGCTCGCTCGTCGCGCTCCTGTGCTGCGCCCTAGCCTGCGCCGCGTTGCCGGCCGCTCCCCGCGCGCAGTCGCCGCAGCGCGAACGCAGAGTCGCGACCCCGACGCCAACTCCCACCCCGCAAACCGCGCGGCCGACGCCCACGCCGCAGACTGTACGGCCGACGCCGACGCCCGCCGCGCCGCAAACGACACCCACGCCCGCGCGTTCGGTCGTGCCGCAGGCGACGCCGACGCCCGAACAGCCCCTCAACCCGACGCCCACGCCACAAGCCTCGCCGACGCCCGCGCCGCAGCCGACGCCCGCGCCGACTCCGGGGCCGCGCTCGCTCGAAGTCCTGCGCGCGCGCATGTCGGAACTGCTGGCGAGTCCGGCGCTCGCGCCGGCGCACTTCGCCGTCAAAGTCGTCTCGCTCGACACTGGCGCGACACTGTTTGAGGAGAACGCCGGGAAGCTGTTGATGCCGGCGTCGAACATGAAGATTTACACGGTCGCCGCGGCGCTCGACCGCCTCGGCCCGGATTTCCGTTTCGCCACGTCCGTCTATTCGGCCGCGCCTCCCGACGATAAGGGGCGCGTGAAGGGCGACCTCGTCATCTACGGCCGCGGCGATCCCTCGTTCGCGACGCGCTTCGCCGGCGAGGGCGACTACTTTAAGGGCGTAGAGGCGCTGGCGGAAAAGATCGCGGCGGCGGGCGTCAGGCGGATCGAGGGCGACATCGTCGGCGACGAGAGCTACTTCGACGGCCCCGCGCTCGGATGGGGGTGGGAGTGGGACGATCTGGCCTGGTACTACGGCGCACCCGTCTCGGCCCTGACCGTTAACGACAACGCCGTCGATCTCTCCGTCAAGCCGGGCGAGCGCGAGGGCGCGGCGGCGGTCGTCACGGCCGGGCCGTCGTTCCTCGGCTTCCCGGTCGTCGTCAGCGGCGCGGGCGTGGACGCGAGTTCGGCCGCGCGCAACAGCCCGCCCCTGCTCTCGATCATCAACCGCGCGACGACCTCGGCGCGGGGCACGCCGCGCGAGATCACGATTGACCGGCCGCTGGGGCAGGACTACGTCGAGGTGTGGGGCACGATCCCGGCGGACGATCCGGGGCAGACCGTCCCCGTCGCCGTGCCTCGGCCCGCGCTGATGTTCGCCGCGATGCTCCGCGCCGCGCTCGAACGGCGCGGCGTGCAGACGCGGGGGCGCACGGCCTCGATTGACGCGCGCACGCGCGAGCTACAGCGCAGGCCGTTCGACCCGGCCCCGCTCGTCGAACTCGCGCGCCGCGAGTCGCCGCCGCTGCGGGAGATCGCGGCGCACACGATGAAGCCGAGCCAGAACCTCTACACGGAGCTGATCCTCCGCACGCTCGGCAAACAGTCGTCCGCGCCCCCGCCCGAACCCGGCCAGGCGGCGAACCGCCGGCGGACGAGCGCGCAGTTAGGCCACGCGGTCGTCAGGCAGTTCCTGCGCGAGGCCGGCGTGCCGAATGTGGAGCGGCTGTCGCTCGTGGACGCTTCGGGGCTGGCCCGGCAGAACCTGATCACGGCCGAGGCGACCGTGCAGCTTCTTACCTACATGAGCCGCCGCCCCAACTTCCAGGTCTGGCTAGACTCTCAGCCCGTGGCCGGCGTGGACGGCACACTCCGAGGTCGCATGCGCGGCACGATGGCCGCCGGGAACCTGCGGGCCAAGACCGGCACGATCTCGAACGTCTCGGCCCTCTCCGGCTACGTCACGACAGCCGCGGGCGAGCGCCTCGCCTTCTCGATCATCGTCAACCACTACACGGACGCCCCCGGCGTCCCGCCGCGCACCAACTTCCTCGACGGCATCGCCGCGCTCCTCGCCTCCTTCGGCGGCCGGTCAACGGCCGTGACGGGTCAACCGTGACGGGTGACAGGTAGAAAACGGTTTTTCCTGTCACCTGTCAGGGTTACGGCCTTTATGCGATTCGTCAAACTCCACGGCTACGGCAACGATTACTTGGTCTTCAAGGCCGACGACCTCGGCGCGGCGGGCGACCTCGGCGGGTTCGCGCGGCGCGTGTGCGACCGCCACTTCGGGGCGGGGGCGGACGGCATCGCCGTGGTCGGGCGCGCGGGCGGCGAGGAGGGGGCGGATTTTAACGTCCGCATCTTCAACCCGGACGGGAGCGAGGCGGCGATGTCGGGCAACGGCACGCGCTGCGCCGCCGCGGCGCTCGCCCACGACCGGGTCTGGACGGGGACGGAACTGCGCCTCTCGACGAAGGCGGGCGTGAAGGTCTATCGGCTGCTCGAAGCGGACGCGGGGCGCGGCCTTTACCGCTTCGCCGCGGAGATCGGCCGGCCCCGTTTCGAGAGCGAGTCCGTGCCTTTCAAAACGGACGGGCCGCTGGAGCGCGTCGTCCGCCACCCGCTCGAAGTCGCTCCGGGCGAGACGGTCGAAATCACCGCCCTTGAGATGTGCAACCCGAACTGCTGCCTGTTCGTCGAGGATTTCGGGGCGACGGACTGGCGGCGGCTCGGCCGGCTGATCGAGTCGCACCCGCGCTTTCCCGCGCGGACGAACGTCGAGTTCGTCCGCGTCGCCTCGCCCGACCGGATCGAGTTGCGAATCTGGGAGCGGGGCGTGGGCGAGACGCTGTCTTCGGGCACGGGTTCTTCGGCGGCGGCGGTCGCCGCCTGCCTGAACGGGCTGACGGGGCGGGCGGTCACGGTCGAGACGCCGGGAGGCCGGCTCGCTGTCGAGTGGCGCGACCGGGACGACGAAGTCGTGCTCACGGGCGAGGCCGAAGTCGTCTATCGGGGGGAGTGGCTGAGGGGCTGAGGCGGGTTTTCGGGGTCTCCCGGCGGCTGGACTCGGCCGCGGGCCTGTGATAGGGTTCTTGCCGGACAAGCGGGTTATCGCTTGTCTTTTCTTTTGTTTGCGTCCTTTCGGCGTCGGTCGCATCAAGGCTAAGCCCCAACTCCGACTGACAATTTGTTGGTTCGTGCTCCTAGAGCCGGAGGTCGAGTCTGCGACGACTCACGCGCCACGCCGGAAGCCCCTGAAATCGGAAAAGGAGAACCGATGACGAATGGCTAAAACCCTCTTCGGGGGGAGTGCGGTATTGACGGGCGCGCTCCTTCTGTCCGCGTTGACCTTCAACGCCCCCCCGTCAGTCGCAGGAAACCTCGCCGGAAATTCAAACGCAGCACTCCTCGCGGGAAATTCAAATCAGACGGCCCAGGCCCGGCAGACGACCCCCGAAGGTCAGGGTCTGCTCGGCGAAATCCCCGCCCCCACGTCCGAAACTTCCGAAGCCCCCGAAGCAGCCGAATCCGCCGGCGCGTCGGCCGGAGACACAGGGGGCGCGATTCTTTCATCAGCCAAACATACCAGCGCGCCTCCGGCGCAGAAATTCACGGCCACGGCCTACGCGCTGCGCGGCCGGACCGCGAGCGGCGCGGGCGTCCGTCGCGGCCTGATCGCGGCCGACCGCCGCGTGCTCCCGCTGGGGACGCGCGTCCGTGTCGAAGCCGGCGGCTACAGCGGCGAGTACCTCGTCGCCGACACGGGCGGACTCGTGCGCGGCCGGAAGATAGACATCTGGGTGCCCTCGACCCGCGAGGCGATGCGCTTCGGCCGCCGCGCCGTCAAGCTCACGATCCTCAAGTACGGCGGGCGGCGCGCTCCCAAGGCCAAGCCCCCGCGCTGACGGACGGGACGTTTGCGAACAAAGAAAGGGCCGCGATCTCTGGATCGGCGGCCCTTTCCTCTTTGCCGGCCCGTCTCTGCCGACTGACATCTCCGGCGAAATTGGGCTAAGATGCGCCGCAAAGCTCTACAAACTTGGTCGGCGGCGAGCTGGCGCGGGCGTTTCGCGTATTCATCCCTCGCACGTTCTGTCGATGGGCAGTCACACGCTAAGTGGTGAAGTCCCGCGGCCCGCGCCGCTCGTGGAGGTCTGGCGCGGGGGCGTGGTCGAGTCGCGCCACCGCGGGCACGTCGCGGCCGTGGACGGCGCGGGCCGCCTCGTCGCGCGCCTGGGCCAGCCGGAGACTGTCACCTACCTGCGCTCCTCGGCCAAGCCGCACCAGAACATCCCGCTCGTCGCCACGGGCGCGGCCGACCGCTTCGGCTTGACGCCGCCCGAAATCGCCGTCGCCTGCGGCTCGCATAGCGGACAGCCCGTCCACGAGGCGGTAGTGGCCTCGATGCTCCGCAAGATCGGGTTAGACGAGTCGGCCTTAAAATGCGGCGCGCACGAGCCTTTCGACCGCGAGACGGCGCTCGCGATGCGCCGCCGCGGCGAGCCGCCGCGCGTCCTGCAAAACAACTGCTCCGGCAAGCACACGGGGATGCTCGCCCTCGCCCTCCACCTGGGAGCGCCCACGGAGACTTACGATCTTCCCGAAAACCCCGTCCAGCGACTGATCCTCGAAACGGTCACGCGGTTTTCCGGCCTCGAAGTCGGGGAGGTCGTGCGCGGGACGGACGGCTGCGGCGTCCCCGTCTTCGGGATGCCCGTCCGCGCGATGGCCCTCATGTACGCGCGTCTCGTCGCGCGGGACACGGGGTTGGGCGACGAGACGACCCTAGCCTGCGCCCGCATCGTGGCCGCGATGACCGGCTCGCCGGAGCTGGTCGGCGGGACGCACGACCGCCTCGACACGGAGATGATGAGGGCGGCGGCCGGGCGCATCATCTCGAAGATCGGGGCCGAGGGCGTTTACACGGTCGGCGTGCTGCCTTCGGCGCGGTGGCCGCGCGGCCTGGGGCTGGCGCTCAAGATCGAGGACGGCGAAGACCGCCGCGCGCGTCCCACCGTCGTCATCGAAGCCCTCCGCCAGCTCGGCGCGCTCGAACCCGAAGCCCTCGAAGCCCTCCGGCCCTATTCGAGCTTCCCCATCCGTAATCACCGCGGCGATCACGTCGGCGAAGTCCGCCCGAACTTCGAGTTAGAACTGCTCGACTGAGAGGCTGAGACCGAGTAAGCGAAGACGAAGACGGGCGCGCGCCATTCATCGAATGCTTCATGTCAGAAGTATTTGACTCGGCTCAACCCATCCTTTTGCCGACTTATTACAGTCCATTGATACACCGGCAGAGTATCGAAAGCGTGCGGTTTTGAGGGCGGAAAGGGACAGCCCGGCCCTTCCGTAGGCAGATACGGTCTGGCTGAACACGCATTTTTAGAGGCGGAAAAAGTTTTATTCGCGCCTGGTTTTAAACCAGCCGCTGCTGGCACGGCCGTTGCTCAGGGTGGATACAGATAAAATTGACAAAGGGTAGATAGTGTTATCGGGTCAGGCTCGGAGACGGCAGTGAGTGATAGCTTTGGGGGAGGCTTTCTCTCACTTCCGGCAGGCGGCGACTCTTTGGGGGAACGGAGTCGCGGCTGCGCCAGGCCGTCGAAGAGCAAACAATTGCTGGGTTGCTGGTTATTTTCCGCCGGTGCTTTGGGGGAACACCGCGGATAGGCCAGCAACCCGCAATCGTTTCTTGTGCTGGCACCGGTGGGCGTTATAAGAAAAGAGGCGGCGAGTCGTTGGGGGACGACTCGCCGCCTCTTTTCTTTTCAGCCGCTCCTTACTTACGCCCGGCTTGCCGCCCGCGCCCCGCACGAATTCCCGCCGACTCACTTCTCGCCGTGCCCTAACAGCTTGGCCGCGTGCTCGTCGAGATCGAGGCGCATCATGCCGCCCGCGTCCGAGTAGCTCTGGGCGAGCGCGGCCTGCGCGCGGCGGCGGCGGAAGATGAGCGCGCCGAAGATGCCGCCGACCGTCAGGCACAAAAGGATCGCCAGCCCCGCCGCCTTCACCGTGTTGACGATGACTGACGTGGACATCGACAGCCAGGCGCGGTTGTGCCGCTCGTAGGCGTAGGGGTTATCGCCCAGCCAGCGCACGTCCTTCTCGTACTTCACGCGCCCGGCCAACGCTTCGGCCGCCGCCGCGTCCGCCGCGCCGAAGACGAAGACCGAGTAGTTGCCCTCCCGCCTGTAAACCGACGGGACGGACTGGCCCGCCCCGCCGAGTTCCGCGATGCGCTGCCTGATGCGCGCGTCGGACTCGGCCGCGACCTGCGGCGTCGCGTACTCGAATATGACCAGCCGGCCGGCCGCGCCGTAATCCGCCGTGACCGCCTCCGTGCCCGCGCCGAAGGAGACGGCTTCGAGCGAGGGCTGGTTCTGAACCGCGCCGAACAGCGCGGCGGGGGTCACGGCGTAGATGGCGCGCGAGTGCGCGGTCTCCCACTCGGGCAGGTGCAGGACGAGCGACGGGATTTCGTTCGTCTCGGCCTCGACCGTCTGCGCGAGCGCGTGCGCGAACTCTGAGAGCGTGCCGCCCTCCCTGTCCCCCTCGACGACGACGACGGCCGCGCCCTTCGTGAAGATCAGGCGCGCGCCGGATGCTAGCGAGGCCGTGCCCGTCTCCTGAAACCTGACGGCGGTAGGGGCGGAATCGAAGGGCGGGCGCTTCGACAGCGCGGTGAACAGGGAGTAGGCCGCCGAAGGCGACGAAGTGTTGATCAGGCGAACGCCGAACCTCTCGCCGCCGGGCAGGCTGTATGCGCGCGAGGCGACCGAGACGGGGCCGAAACCTTCCGGCCCGACGAACCCCGAGTCGCGGCCCGCGAGACTGAGCGCCGCGCCCCGCGCGCGCGCGTTGCCGACTCGGTCGGGCAACAACTTGGCGGCCTCGCCCGCGTCAGCGCAGAGCACGGCGACGGGCAGGGCGACGATAATCGCGGCTGCGACGAGGAGACTGCGGAATGACTGCAAGCGCATAAAAATCCCTTCGTGTCGGGCGTGCGAGACACGGGCGCGACAGGAAGTTTCGATGTCCCGCTGGGCCGGGCAGTTGTGCAGTCTGAATAGTAACCGCCCGCGTGGATTTAGTTCCAGCCGCGAGGTTTACCGCGCGCGGGTCAGTTCCAGCGGCGCAGCTCGCGCAGGAGCAGGTCGGCGTGGCGGCGCGGGTCGGGGATGTTGTGCATGTTGGTCGTGCCGCCCATCTCGTTGGCGTTTTCGATGAGCAGGTCGCCGAAGCCAAGGAGGCGCTGCGGGATGGTGGCCGAGACGGTCACGTCCTGGATGTTGCGAAGCGGGATGTTGCGCGTGCGGCGCGAGACGAAGCCCTGATCGATCTCGATCTTCGAGTCGGTCAGCGTGTAGCGGACGCTGTTGCGCTTCAGGTGCCGGTAAGCCGGGATGAGCAGGAGCGGGAGCGCGGCGAGCAGCGAGTAGAGCGCGGGGAAGGCGGTGAAGATCGCGAGCAGGACGATCAGGCCGACAGCGCCGAGCGCGGCGAGCGCGTAGCCGACGCCGATGAAGAGAAAGGTCGGGCGGACTGTGAAGATGACGCGCTCGGCCTCTTCGTCGTGCCCGCGGCCGTCGGCTTCGGGGCGGGCCGCGACTTCGCGCCGGGGGGCTTCGCCGCCGAACTGCGCGGGCCGCCGCTCTTCGTGCCGCGCCAACTGCTCGACGCGCGCGGGCGGCGACTGCCGCTCGTCGAAGGGCGAGCGCGCGGCGAAGCGTGTCGCCTCGGGGTCGCGCGCGGCGGCGGCGTCCTGGCCGGCGACGCGCGTGGCCTCCGGGTCGCCCGGCGGGAGGGCGGGCGCGCCGCAGTGGTTGCAGAAGCGCACGCCGAGGGGGATGTCGCCGCCGCAGTTCGAGCAGTACATTTCGGTTCTCCTGAACGGGGAAGTCTCGACGGGCCGCGGAACCGTTCGCGCCGATGATAAACACGGACGCGCCGAAAACAGAAGCGGGCGGCGCACGCCGCGCCGCCCGCTGAATCCATGTTGAGGGTTGAAGTTTGACGTTGCCGCCCGTTTCCTCCGTGTCCCCTCCGTGCCCTCTGTGTATCCGTGGTGAGTACGATCAGCCGTCG
>DATHBT010000302.1:0-19486 GCA_035295985.1 Pyrinomonadaceae bacterium
AGGGGGCTGGGGCGAGTTCGCGCGCCCGGCGTGAGTGCGCGCGGCGCGGCGTCGCCCGGCGGCGGAGCGCGCGAAGGGCGCTGTCTATAATGCGTAAGGGCCTGAGTTGTTCCCTGCGACCATGATCGTTCCGCCTGAGAGGTGCTGGCGTAAGGCCGGCGCGGGGCTGAGGGTTCCGGCCTGCGGGAAGCGCGTCGTCAAGCGGGGCGAGAGTATGCCTGAATCGCGCCGGTGTCAATACCCGCGGCGAAATAGGCGAGGGCTGTAAACCGTGATGGGCGACAGGTAAAAACTTTGTCCTTTCCTGTCACGCGTCACGGTTCACCTGTCACGGCTTTTCAGTTGCTTCCGATCAATCTTGCCGCGGTCGTTCTTGGGGAGCGAGGGGGCGAACTCGATCCAGCGCGGGTACTTGTAGAGGGCGAGTCGGCCTTTGACGAACTCTTTGAGCCGTTCGGCCAACTCGTCGCCGGGCGCGTGGCCTTCGCGGAGGACGACGAAGGCTTTGGGCTTGACGAGTCCGTCGCCCGCGTCGTGGCCGACGACCGCCGCCTCGATCACCGCCTCGTGTTGCAGCAGGCAGTTCTCGATCTCGACGGGAGCGACATAGACGCCGGAGACTTTCAGCATGTCGTCCGTGCGGCCGTGATACCAGTAGTAGCCCTGCTCATCGACGTGGAACTGATCGCCCGTCGTGCACCAGTCGCCCGCGAAGGTCTCTTTAGACTTCTCGTGGGCCTGCCAGTAGCAGAGCGCGGCCGAGTCGCCTTTGACGCGGAGCGTGCCCATCTCGCCGGTCGGGACTTCGCGCCCCTCCGCGTCAACGACGCGCGCCTCGTAGCCATCGACCACGCGGCCGAGGCTTCCGGGCTTCACGTCGCCCAGACGGTTCGTGATGTAGATGTGGAACATCTCGGCCGAGCCGATGCCGTCGAGTATTTCCACGCCGAAAGTCTTCATCCAGCGCTCGTACAGCTCGGCGGGCAGAGCTTCCCCGGCCGAGAGGCAGAAGCGAAGGCTGGATAAGTCTCTGCGGCCCGCGCCTTCGAGGTTGAGCATCCCGTTAATCATCGTCGGCACGCTGGTGAGGATCGTCGGCCTGTAGCGTTCGATCACCTCGAACAGCTTTTCGGGCGTCGAGCGTTCGGAGAAGAGCGCGGTCGCGCCGCCGACGGCGAAGGGGAATAAGAGGTTCGTGCCGGTCGCGTAGCCGAAGAAGAGCTTGGGGACGGAGACGGTCAGATCGTCCTCCCGTACGCCGAGAACGCGCTTGGCGTAGCACTCGGTGTTGAAGGGCAGGTCGTGGTGGAGATGAACCGCCCCCTTCGGGTGGCCGGTCGAGCCGGAGGTGAAGAGCCAGATGGCGATGTCGTCGCGGTGGGTGTCGGCGCGCTCGCACTCGTCCGGCTCCTGTGCGACGACCTCGGCGAACGGCAGGAAGTCGCCGTGCTCCCGCCCGACGACGAGGACGCTGCGCAGGTGCTTCGCTTCGGCGACCGCCTCCGAGAAGTTTTCCAACAGCGACTCGTGTATGACGGCGACGCGGGCGCGCGTGTATTCGAGGTAATACTTGTAGTCGGCGGCCGGCAGCAGCGGGTTGACCATCGTGATGACGCCGCCGACGCGACTTGCGCCGAACCAAGTCCAGACGAATTCGGGGCAGTCGGGCAAGGCTATCAGCACGCGGTTCTCTTCGTGCAGCCCCAGCTCGCGCAGCGCGTTCCCCGTCCGGTTCGAACGGCGGACTGCGTCGCCGTAAGTGAACGTCTCGTCCTCGAAGTGCAGGCAGACCTTACCTTCGCGCCCCTCCTCGACGTTGTGGTAGAGGAAGTAGTCGCTCATGTTGAATTTTTCCGGGAACTCGACTCGCATCTCTCTCCTTCAATCACGCCGCGCGCGCAGCGAGAACATGTGCGGGAGCAGCCCCCACTGGCCGCGCAGTCGCCCCTTGCCCGGCTCGAACTCGTCCATCGCGCGGTACGCGCCGCTGTGCCAGGCGTAGTCGAACTCGTGAAGGAACTCAAGCCGCAGGCCGGCGCGCAGCACCGCATTGATGACGTCGCTCAAGGGGTGCTCCCAGTTGAACTCCGGGAGCGAGAAGTCTCCGGGGCCGGCGTAGGAGCCGCGGGACTCGATCTCGGTCGGCCTCGCCCGGTGGAAGTAAGGGTACTCGAAGGCCGTGCCCTCGTCGTTGAGCATCCCGACGAGCGGGTGGAACTCGGCGATGTAGAAGAAGCCGCCGGGCTTCAGGAAGTGTGCGATCACCTCGGCCCAGCGGTCGAGGTCGGGCAGCCACGAGAGCACGCCGTAGGAGGTGAAGACGATGTCGAAGCGACCGTCGAGCGCCCGCGGGAGATCGTAGATGTCAGAGCGGAGGAAGCGCGCCGGGATGCTTAACTCCGCGGCGAGGGAGCGCGCGAGGCTGACGGCCTCGTCCGAGAAATCTACGCCGGTGACTTCCGCGCCGAGCCGCGCCCACGAGAGCGTGTCCTGCCCGAAGTGGCATTGCAGGTGGAGCAGGGACTTGCCCGCCACGTCGCCGACCTCTTCGATCTCAAGCGGCTTCAGCGAAGAGCGGCCGGCCTTGAAGGATTCGAGGTCGTAGAAACGGGAGCGTTCGTGCAGCCGCGTCCAGGCGTCCCAGAGCGAGCGATTCTTCTCAACGTACTCGTTCACGGCGCGCGTCCGCCTAACGGTTTTCGGATCAAGTTTGCGGGCCGGCGAAGGGGCAGCCGGCGGAGCCGTGCGCGCGGTCGAGGTGCGTGCGCGCCTCCCACAGCTCCGGGAAGAACTTCTGGTCGAGCGTCGTCCGCAGGTAGCCGACGCCCTCCGAGCCGCCCGTGCCGCGCTTCGTGCCGACCATCCGCTCGACCATGCGGACGTGGTGCGCGCGCCAGAGCTGAAAATGCTCGTCGTGCGCGATGAGGGCTTCGGCCAGCAGGAACTCCTCGCCGCGCTCCTCGAAGTGGGTCAGCACTTCGAGCACGGCGCGCGTGCGGCGGCCGTAGAGTTTCTGTTGCTCCTCGCGCGCGAGCGACGCGTCGTCTTCGGGCGCGTCGAGGCCGCGGCGGCGCAGGTACGCATAGAACTCGTCGGCGAGCGTCGGCGCGTCGAAGCGCGCGCGCAGCCGCGCGGTCGCAAACTCGTCGTCGCGGAAGTTAGAGATTAGCCCCTCGTCTTTCAAGCCGGACGCGAACTCGATCTCCCGAAACTGCATCGACTGGAAGCCGCTCGCCGGGTTCAACTGGTCGCGGAAGCCGAGGAAGCTGATCGGCGTCATCGTCTCCAGGACGTGAATCTGGTTGACGAGGACTTTCTCGATCTCGACGACGCGCGCGAGCGAGCGCGTGGCGGCGAAGGCGCGATCCTCGCGGAGCTGCCGGCACGCGGCGTCGATCTCGTGGAGCACCTGCTTGAACCACAGCTCGTAGGTCTGGTGGATCGTGATGAACAGCAGCTCGTCGTGGTGCGCCGGGTCGGACAGGCACTCCTGCAACCCGATCAGCTCGGCCACGCGCAGGTACTTGTTGTAGCTGAGGGGCGCGCCCTCGCCGTAAGTTTTAGACATAAATAGCTGTTAGCCGTTAGCTGTTAGCGGTTAGCCAGAAAAAGAATTCCTTGTTTGGCTAACGGCTAATCGCTAACGGCCAATAGCTCCTTCTTCAAGCGTTGAGCAGGGCCTGCGATTCGGGCTTCGTGAGCGCCCAGATGGTGTAGATGCCGAGGAGCGTGCCGACGGGGATGCTGAGCAGGCTGAGCGCGCCGAGGACGATGGCGAGCATCCGCGACCAGCTCTTGCGCTTGAGCAGACCCCAACCGGCGATGACGCTCGGCAGAGACATCACGGCGATGATGACGGCGATGAAGAAGCCGATGCCGCCCGCCATCAGCCCCGCGCCCGCCTCGCCCTGCGCGCCGGCCGCCGCACCCACCAGCCCCGCGCCGATCATAAAGAGGACGCCAATCAGGACGCCGATCCCGCCGAAGACGATGTAGAGCCAGCCCAGGATGTTGATGTGTTGTTGCACTGTCGCACCTCAGCAAAGGGGGTTTGGTAAAACTTGCGAAACGGCAAAACAGTTGTCAGTTGTCCGTGGTCAATTGTCAGTCGTTCGTGGTCGGGCGGCTCGCCCGATCCGTCGAAGGCCCGCGAGATCGTGTAGCTGGAGCAACGGACGACGGACAACTGACCACGGACAGGTTTTAGAACGCAGCGCCGGCCGCCTCGTGGCGCGCGTAGGCGCGCTCCTCGACGACGCGGCGCATTTCGCCGACGGCCAGCTCAAGCTCCTCGTCCTGCGTGTAGAAGTGGGGCGAGAGCCTGATCCCCGCGCCGGGGCGGTAGTCGCAGATGATCTCGCGGCGGACGAGTTCGGCGGTGACGGCCGCGGCGTGGGGCACGTCCACGGTGATCGTGCCGCCGCGACGGGCCGGGTCGCGCGGGCTGGTGACTTTGAAGCCCGCGGCGTCGAGTAGCTCGATCAGCTTCTGCGTCTGCCTGACGCTCTTCTCGCGGATCGCTCCGACGCCGATCTCGTTGATGACGCGGTAGCCCGAGCGCGCGGCGTAGAGCGCCGGGACGGCGGGCGAGCCGTGCAGGAAGCGCGCGATCCCTTCGGCGTAGCGGATCGGCGCGGCGTCGAAGGCAAAGGGCTGCTCGTGCGCCATCCAGCCCGTCACTTTGGGTTCGAGCCGGCCCCAGAGACGCGGGTGGACGTAAAGATACCCCGCGCCGGGGCCGCCGCAGAGCCACTTGACAGAGCCGCCCGTGCAGAAGTCAACGTCCAGCTCGGCGACGGAGAAGGGGACTGTGCCGGCCGACTGGTAAGTGTCCAGGACGACGAGCGCGCCGACCTCGTGCGCGCGCTCCGTGATCGCGCGCGCGTCCTGGAGGAACGCGCTCTTGAAGAGGACGTGCGAGAGCGGGACTAAGAGCGTCTCCTCGTCAATCGCTTCGAGCATCCGCTCTAAGGGCGCGGTGATGCCGTCGTCCGAGGGCACGCGGTGGACGCGGAATTTACCCTCGCGCGCGTGCGCGTCATAGACGTAGGCGACCGACGGGAATTCGAGTTCGGAATAGACGATCTTGTTGCGCTTCTGGTCAGGCTCGAAGCAGGAGAGGATGACGGACTGGCAGACCGAGACGTTCTGGTGCATGGCGACCGTGCCCGGCGGCGCGCCGATGATCCGGCCCACCTCGTCGCCCAACTTCAGCGGCATCTCCCACCAGCCTTCGGCCCACGCGCGCACGCCGCGCGAGGCCCACAGGTCGGCGTACTCGCGCACCGCGTCGTAGGTCTCGCGCGGCATCGCGCCCAGACTGTGTGAGATGAGATAGACGGCGCGCTCCAAGATCGGGAACTCCGCGCGCCACTTCAGCAACTCGTCGGTCAAACTCGCCACCCCCTCCGCCTGCCGACAACTATATTTCCTGTCCGGCACGAAAGTCTATCTCGTGTCGGCCGGGCGGCGCGTTCCGCGGCCCCGCGCGAAACCTGTTACACTCCGAAGGCCCGCTCCGAACTTCGACCGTCATGTGGCACCCGCCCGAAGCGATCCGACACGAAATCCCCGAAGCGCGCTGGCCCACGCGCGAGGAGGCCGCGCGCTCCTTGCTGTACAGTCCGATTAACGTCGGCCCGCTCGCGCTCGAAGAGCGCACGTGGGTTCCGGCGATGGTTCCGTGGCGCGCGACCGAGGACGGCTTCGTCACGCGCGAGAACCTGGACTGGTACGCGCGCTTCGCCGAAGGGCAGCCCGGCGCAATCGTCGTCGAGGCGACCGGCGTGCGCGACATCCCTTCGGGGCCGCTGCTCAGGATCGGCCACGACCGCTTCCTGCCGGGGCTGGAAAAACTGGTCGAGGCGGTGAGGCGCGCGAGCGCGGGCCGCACGCGCCTGCTTATACAGATCATCGACTTCCTCGCCGTCCGCCGCCGGCCCGAAAAGTCGAAATTCTTCGCGCGCTTCCTCGAATTAAAAGACCGCCACCGCCGCGCTTTGGCCGAAGCTGTCGAAGACGAGGGCTGGGTTGAAGCTGGCGACGCGCGCGTGCGCGAGTTTTTGTCGGCTGCGCCCGAAGAGCTGATCGAAAAGGTTCTCGACGCGCGCGAGCTGGAGTCCCTGCGGATGGGCTACCGTGAGCGCGTCACCGACACGCACCTCGCGCACATAAGCGAGCTGCCGCAGGCGCTGCCGGAAATCTTCGCGGCGGCGGCCGACCGCGCGCGGCGCGCGGGCTTCGACGGCGTCGAGTTGCACTACGCCCACGCCTACACGATGGCCTCGTTCCTCTCGGCCTTAAACGACCGCCGGGACGGCTACGGCGGATCGCGCGAGATGCGCGCCCGCCTCCCGCTCGAAGTTTACCGCGCGGTCAGGGAGCGCGTCGGGCGCGACTACACGGTCGGCGCGCGCTTCCTCGGCGACGATGTCGTGGAGGGCGGCAATCGCATCGAGGACGCGGTCTTCTTCGGCCGCGAGTTCGCGCGCGCCGGGTTCGATTTTTTGTCGATCTCGAAGGGCGGGAAGTTCGAGGACGCGAAGCAGCCGAAGGTCGGCCAGGCCGTCTATCCGTACACGGGCCGCAGCGGCTACGAGTGCATGCCGACCGTCATCTCCGACGCGCGCGGCCCCTTCTGCCGCAACGTCCCGCTCTCCGCCGCGATCAAGCGGGCCGTCAACGACGACGGCCTGACGACGCCCGTCGTCGCCGCGGGCGGCATCTGCACCTTCGAGCAGGCCGAAGCAATCTTGAGCGAAGGCTCCGCCGACATCATCGGGGCGGCCCGCCAGTCGCTCGCAGACCCCGACTGGTTTCTGAAAGCGCGCACGGGGCGGGGCGACGAAGTTCGCCGCTGCACCTACACCAACTACTGCGAGGCGCTCGACCAGATGCACAAGCAGGTGACGTGCAAACTCTGGGATCGCGTGCAACTCGACGAGCCGAACGTCTCGATGAGCAGCGACGGCCGGCGCAGGCTGTTGCCGCCGCACTGGCAAGCCGCTTCCGGCGGGGACTCGCACTAACAGGAACAATCGTAGGGGCAGGGCGCGCCCCTGCCCGCCGCGCGCCGGCGCGAAAATGATTCGCCGGCATTCGATTGCGATGGTGATCGGATGCCGGCGTTATGTTCTTCGCGCTTTGCGCTCACGGGCAGGGACGAGCCCCGCCCCTACAGTTTTGCCGACCTTCCTTAACTACGTCCGCCTTGCGCGGCCTCGTAAGCGGCGACGAAGTCGGGGTCGCGGCGGCGCAGGCTCTCGAAGTCAACCTTGCCGCTGCGCGTCATCAGGCTGAAGGCCAGGTTGACGGGATCGAGGTGCATGTGGTCGCGCGCGCGCTCGAACCAGAGGCGGCTGTCGCGCGCGGCGCGCTGGTACTCCTCGATGACGGGCCGCCGTTCGTACTCGAACTGCCGGAGGGCTTCCGCGACGCCGAGGCCGCGCGCGAAGCAACTGGCGAGGGCGATTGAGTCTTCGAGCGCGAGCTTCGTGCCCGAGCCGATGGAGAAGTGCGCGGTGTGCAGCGCGTCGCCGAGCAGGACGACGTTTCTGCTGTGCCAGCGTCCGTTGCGGACGAGCACGAAGTTGATCCACTTCGAGTTGTTCGACAGCAGTTCGTGCCCCCCCAGGTCTTCACGAAAAACGTCCGCGAGGTACGCGCGAGTTTCGGCGTCCGACAGCTCGCTAAAGTTGGCGCGCCCCCACGTTTCGGGATCGCACTCGACGATGAGGGTGCTCGTCGTCTCGTCGAACTTGTAGGAGTGGGCTGAGAAGACGCCGGCCTCCGTCTCGCGGAAGGTGAGCGTCAGCCCGTGGAAAAGCTGCCGCGTGCCGTACCAGATATACTTGTTACGGCCGGTCGCGATCTCCGGCTGGAATTCTTCGGCGAAACGCCCGCGCACAGTGCTCGACACGCCGTCCGCGCCGACGAGCAGATCGCAATCCAGAAATCGATCAATGTCCTCGACGTTCGCGTTGAAATGCAGGCGGACGCCGAGCGAGCGGGCGCGCTCCTGAAGGATGTTGAGCAGGCGTATGCGCGCGATGCCCGAAAAGTGGTTGCCGCGGATCGTAATTTTCCGCCCGCGGTGGACGACATCGACGTTGTCCCACACGGCGAAGCTCTCGCTGATCCGGCGGTGCGACTCCTCGTCGGCCTCGCGCAGGTTCGACATGGTGCGGCCTGAGAAGACGACGCCCCAGCCGAACGTCGAATCCGGTGCGTTGCGCTCGAAGACCTCGATCTCGTGCGCCGTGTCGAGCCGCCTCATCAGGATCGCGAAGTAGAGGCCCGCCGGCCCGCCCCCGATGACGTTGATTTTCATGATGAAGCTGTTAGCCGTTTCGCGGCGGGAAGGCAAGCCGTCGGCAGGGCGTCGGCGACGGAAATGAGTCGCCCGCGCGTTCCACCCTTTCGCAGAAATCTCTGACGACGCGGGCGGGGCGACGCTCTATCACCGCGTTGCTCCCCGCGTAAAGTTTTCGCGCCGTCTCTGTATTAACTTTCGCCGCGGACGCCGGAGACGAATCAATTGACCGGCGTGACGTTACGCTGATCAATCGTCGCCGCGTTCGCGCCGGGTTTAAGGTCAACCCTCAGGTCCCACAGGAACGTCTGATTGTTGTGCCGGGTTACGGCGAAGACGTAGTAAGTCCCCGGCGGCACGGCGGGCAACTGCGCCTGGCGGCCGGGGCCGAATCTGGCGCTCGCGACCGTGAGAGGCCCCACAGCCACCGCCGCCTGCTGGCAGATCGGCTGGCCGCTCGCGCACGCGTTCAACCAAGCCTTGAGGGCCGACGTTCCCGGCGGCGGCCGGACGCCGCCTTTCCTGATGATGTTCTCCGCGCTCTCCCTCCATAAAGTGATCCCCTTGCCGGCGAAGGGGCTGGGAGTTCCGGGCGGGACCGCGAACGCGTCGGTGACTGTCAGGACGGCGCTTGCCGCGGTCGCGGCCGGAGTGTTCGCGGCGGAAACGTTGTTCGGTCTTGCTGGCGTCGGCGAATCCTGGGGCCGCGCCGGGGAGGGCGCGACGCCGGTTCCGGCCGTCGGCCCCGCGCCAGCCGATCCACCTTGCGCGGGCGTGAGCACGCCGACGCCGCACGTGTCGGACACGGGCTGGAAGACCGGGTCGTGTGTGACCAGCCGAGTGTTCTCGTCAACCCGCCGGTTCGAGCCGACCATGACGCGCCCGCTCACCTGCACCTGCCCCGCGCCGGAGAGCGCCCCGTCGGGTCTGAGTTCGAGCGCGAGCGGAGCGCCGCCGTGCTGGATGTTGACCAGCACACGGCCGGCGTTCGCGGTGACGGTGTAGTCGCGCGCGACGACGGCCTCGCGGCAGCCGAGGACGGCGGAGTCGGGGTGGAACTCGATCTCGAATCCCCCCTGGCCCGTGTAATTGCCCGTCATGCGGAGACCCGGAGGGGGCGCCTTCACGGGCGCGCCGGAAGTGGCGCTCTCGATCATCGCTCCGATGGCCGCCTGCCCCGTCACGCCCGGCTTCGGCGTCATTACGCCGAGTGCACACTGCTCGGTCTTCGGCGCGTAGATGGGGACATCACGCGTCACCTGCACCTCGCCCAAAAGATTCCCCGCCACGTCTCTCCTCACGTTGCTCGCGGTTGGGGCCTGAGACGGCGTGATTCGTTGCTCCTCCCACCCCGTCTGTCTGCTGTGTCCGACCACGACCTTCCCGCTCACCTTGAGCAAGCCCGCGCCCGAAAGCCGCCCGTCGGGCCTGACGGTTAAGGCGACCCGCTGCCCCTGCCACACGTCGGGGCCGGCCGGGTCTTCAAGGAGTCTGATCTGAAGCTGGCCGCCCTCTTGCCGCACGGCGTAGTCGGCCGAGGCGGGGACCCCCTTGCAGGTGATGTGAGCGCCTTCGAGGCCGAACGCGACGCTAAGGCCGCCGGGGGCCGCATGGACGCCGCTCATCCAGAGGCCCGCGGGCCGCCGCAGGTTCAGGCCGAGTCGAGAGGAGAGGTAGCCATCGACCTCGCCCCCGATCTGCTCCGAGAAGCACTGAGCCTCGCTCCGCCCCGAGGCAATGCAGCGGGCCACCTTGCGCTTCCACTCGGGCTGCTTGTACGTCCGCTCAAACTCCCTCTGCGCCTGCGCCTGCTGCTGCTGTTCCTCCTTCAGCGCCTGCGCCCTCGCCGCCTTCCGCTGATCGACGAACGCTCTCGTCTCGCCCTTGACGCTGAAGTACTGTTCGCGGAAGGCCGGCGAGAAGAACAGCTTGAACAGCTCCTCGCGGAAGTCTTCGTCCACCTCGTAGAAGCTGTGCATCTTGAACCACTTCGCCTTGTCCGGGTGCGAAGGCGAGCTCTTGATGTGCGCGTAAGACTGTTCGGCGGTGCTGTAGCCGAGGCGGTACTGGCCGACGAGCCGGCCCTCGTCGGGCGTTAGCTGGCCCCGAGTCCAGCGCAGGCCGGAGAGCGTCTCGATGATCTTCTGTAGCTGCCAGAACGCGCCCATCTGGCGGGCCGCCGTGTCCATCGCGTCCGCGCCTTTGATCTCGGCTCTGACGCGCTCTACGGAAGGCATCTCGCGGAGGTAGGACGGGTTAGCCGCCTGCGCGTGTGCGTTAGCCGTCGGGAGCAACGACGCGACGGCCGCGAGTGTGAGAAGGGCGTTGGGCGCTTTCATCTCTTTCCTCCGCGGGTCTTATTCTTTTGTTTTGGTTCCGGGTTGTGTCGGGCGAGGCGTGAACGCGCGGGCAAGTTATCTCAGGGGGCGGCGGATGTAAAGCGAGAGCATTTTCGCCCGGCGGGAAAACAGCCGCCGGCAAGCTGCGGCCGTCTCACGACCTCATCCAGCGAGGCGGCCTCAAACCGGTAGCCGCTCAACGCTAACGGCTAACAGCTATTCCTTCAACAGCTCGCGCGCGATGATGATCTTCTGAATCTCGGAGGTGCCTTCGTAGATGCGGAGGGCGCGAACGTCGCGGTAGAGGCGCTCGACCGTCGAGCCGCGCACCAGCCCCGCGCCGCCGTGAATCTGGACGGACTGGTCGATGATTCGCTGCGCGGCCTCCGTTGCGTAGAGCTTGGCCTGGCTCGCGGCGCGCGCGAGCGTGGAGGCGTCCGCGCCGCCGGTGTCGCGTAAGAAGGCGGCGCGATAGACGAGCAGGCGCGCGGCGTCGAGTTCGGTCGCCATGTCGGCCAGTTTTTCCTGAACCAACTGGTGCGAGGCGAGCGGCGCGCCGAACTGGTGGCGGGTGCGCGCGTACTCCACGGCTTCGTCGAGCGCGCGGCGGGCCATGCCGCAGGCCGCCGCGCCGACCGACGGGCGGAAGACGCCCATCGTTTGCATCGCGAGCCGGAAGCCCTCGCCTTCTTCGCCGACGCGATCCTCGGCGGGCACACGCAGGTTCGTGAACTCGATCTCGCCGATGGGGTGGTGCGCTACCAGCCGCGTGCGCTCGCGCACACTGAAGCCCTGCATCCGCGCGCCGACGACGAAGGCGGAGATCTCCGCGCGGCCGTCGGCGCGCGTGCCCGTGCGCGCGAAGACCGTGTAGAAGTCGGCCAGACCAGCGTTCGAGATGAAACGCTTGCGGCCGTCGATCAGATAGCTGTCGCCCTCGCGGCGCGCCGTCGTTCGGATGGCGGAGACGTCCGAGCCGGCTTCGGGTTCGGTGAGCGCGAAGGCGGCGATTGACTGGCCCGCGACGGCGCGCCCCAACCAGAAGTCGCGGACATGTTCGGGCGCGGCGAGGCTGATGGCGTGTGTGCCGAGGCCCTGCATGACGAAGGCGAGGTCTGCGAGCGCGGACGTGTAGGCCAACTCTTCACGCACGACGCAGAGCGAGCGCACGTCCACGGGCGCGCCGGGCCGCGCCACCGCGTAGCGCAGCAAATCGGCCTGAGCCAGCAGCCCGACGAGCGCCCTGAAATCCTCGTCGGTAGCCTCTTCGGCCGCCGCCGCGTGCGGCTCGATCTCGCGCCACGCGAAGCTCGCCACGCCGGCCCGCAGACGCCGGTGCTCGTCCGCGAAGAAGGGAAGTTGTTCGACGAAACGATCCATGAAATTAAAGTGACGGGTAATGAGTGATGAGTGATGAGTAAAGAACCTGTCTTTCACTCATCACTCATCACCCATCACTCACCACTTCCTTTGAAATCCGGTTCGCGCTTCTCCGTGATGGCTTTGTAGGCCTCGCGGAAGTCGGGGTGTTGGAGGCAGAGCGCCTGGGCCTGGGCCTCCCATTCGAGGGCCGTGTCGAGGCCAGTCTCCATCTCGCGGTTGAGCAGTTCTTTGGTGACGCCGAGCGCGAACGAGGGGCCGGAGGCCAACCGCCCGGCGAGGATGCGCGTCTCTTCCGCCAGAGAATCCGCGGGCACGACCCGGTTGTAGAGGCCGATGCGTTCGGCCTCGCCGGCGGTGATGAAGTCGCCGGTGTAGAGCAGTTCGGTCGCCTTAGCGAGGCCTACGTAGCGCGGGAGCAGGAAGCACGCGCCCATGTCCGCGCCCGACAGCCCGACGCGCACGAAGAGGAACGCGATGCGCGCCTCCTCCGCGGCGATGCGGATGTCCGCGGCCAGCGCGATGCACGCGCCCGCGCCCGCGACCGTGCCGTTCAAAGAGGCGACGACGGGCTTGCGCAGGTTCCGCATGTTGCGTATGAGCGCGCAGGTCAGGCGGGTGAACTCCAGATGACCCGCGATGTCGAGCGTTTGCAGGTCGGCGATGATGTCGCGCACGTCTCCGCCGGAGCAGAAGGCGCGGCCCGCGCCGGCGATGACGACACAGCGCACCTCGCGCTCGTCCTGCAATGCCGCGAACAGGTCGGTCAGCTCGCGATAGACCTCGAAGGTCAGCGCGTTCAGGCGTTCCGGCCGGTTCAGCGTGATCCACGCCGCGCCCTCGCGGACTTCGTAGATGAAACTCTTCGGGGAAAACATAAAGGCCGTAAACCGTGGCAGGTGACAGGGACGGGAAGAATGTTAGCCGGTCATGCGTCGCCTGTCACGCCATATCCCTTTCTTGCCTGTCGCTTGTCACCGCCTACGGTTCACGGCAGTACCGCCGTCGCCTCGATCTCGACCTTCGCGCCGTCTTCGAGTAGCCCCTTGACCTCGACGAGGGCCATCGCGGGATAGTGGCGGCCCAACAGGGCGCGCCAGCGTTCGCCGATCTCGCGCGTGCGCGACTGGTACTCGCGCTTGTCGGTGACGTAGATCGTGAGGCGCGCGATCTGTTCCGGCGCGCCGCCGGCCTCGGCGACGACCGCCAGTACGTTCGCGAGCGCGCGGCCGAATTGTTGGGCGAAATCCTCGCTCACGATCCGCTGCCGCTCGTCCCACGCGATCTGGCCGGCGACGAAGAGCAGCCGCCCGCCCGCGGGCGCGAGCACGCCGTTCGAGTAGCCGCGCGGGCGGCCGAGTCGTTCGGGGTTGATCGTCTCTAAGGGCATGGGCGTCCTACTTGCGTTCGAGCGCGCGGCTGATCTGGCGCGTCCGCGTCACGCGGCCGGGTGACGAGCCGCCGCCCGCCGACTCGCAGTTGGCGAGGATGAAAGTTTTAGGCGAGATGCCGATCAGGGCATAGGCCGCCGGGAAGTGGGTCGCGAGGAAGCCGCGCGGGTACTCGCCCGGCTTGTTGGGCAGCGGGGACGGGCCGCCGACGAGGGCGAAGTTAACGGCGAAGAGGTTCGGCAACTTTTCTGGATCGTAGCTCTTCTTGAATTCGAGATCGATCATGACGAGCTTGCCGTCGAGAAAGGATAGTTCGAGCTTGCGGAGGATCTCGCTCTTCGTGTAGGAGAGCCGGCGGAAGATCTTTTCGCTGTGTCGTTTGTCGAGCCACTTCTCGATCTTGGAAACGTCCAGCTTGTCCGTCTTGTCCGTGTCCGGCTGGCCGAGCGCGGCGACGGCCTCTTCGACGGTGGTCTCGCCGAGTGTCAGGCCCGTGAACCCGTCCGGCGTGGCCGCCGACTGCTGCTGCTGCGCCGCCGCGCCCGAAGCCGCGAGGCAGAGCGAGAAGGCGAAGGCGAGTGTCTTGAACATACGTACTCCAATCACGAAAACTGCTGACCGCTGACTGCTGAACGTCGACGGCTAATAAAGCACGCTGCCGCCGTCCACGTTGATGGCCTGGCCCGTGATGCCGCGGCCCTGCTCCGAGGCGAGAAGCAGGGCGAGCGCGGCGATCTCTTCGGGGGTGACGAGGCGGCGCTGCGCGCTCATATTCCTGATCGCTTCGAGCGCGTCGTCGGCCGGGCGGCCCGTCGTCGCCTCGATGTTCGAGACGGCGCGCGCGGTCATCTCCGTGTCCACGTAGCCGGGGCAGATGGCGTTGACGGTGACGCCCTTGCGGGCGACTTCGAGCGCGACGGAGCGCGTCAGGCCGAGGACGCCGTGCTTCGACGCGCTGTAGGCCGCGATGTAGGGCGCGCCCGTCTTGCCGGCAATCGAGGCGACGTTGACGACGCGCCCCCAGCCCCGCTCGACCATCGCGGGGAGCGCGGCGCGCGTGCAGTAGAACGTGCCGGTCAGGTTGATCGCGAGGTGGCGCTGCCACATCTCGTCCGAAGTTTTGACGAGCGGCGCGCTCTCGGCGATGCCGGCGTTGTTGACGAGGATGTCGGGGTCGCGCCCGAACCGCTCGCGCGCCTCCGCGAACGCGCGCTCCACGCTCCCGCGATCCGACACGTCGCACGCGGCGTGCGTGGTCTCGACGTCGCACTCGTCCGCGATCTCTCTCGCCGCCCGCTCGACCTCCGCCGCGGTGCGCGCGACCAGCGCGACACGCGCCCCCTCGCGTGCGAAGGCGAGCGCGACGGCGCGGCCGATGCCACGCCCGCCGCCCGTGACGAGCGCAATTTTGTCGGCGAGAAGCATTTTTGTGGGGGCAGGGCTTGTCCCTGCCCGCAGCGGCCCACCGGCCGTTCACCAAGATTGCCGACCCGTCGGCCGCGGATGAACGCGGATGAAAGATCGGCACAGGTTTTAGGGCATCGCCTGATCGGCGTTCGTCTGCGGCTATACTTCGACTCGGCCGGATTCGCGCTAAGGCGTAACGGGCAGGGACAAGCACTGCCCCTACAAATTGCTCAGCGCGATCTCTGTCTTTCTAAGAACGCGCGGACGCGCTCGCGGGCCTCGCGCGACTCGAAGCAGGCGAGCTGGGCCTCGGTCTCGTATTGCAGCATCCGCTCCAGGCTCGACTCGTCGCTCATGTAAACGGCGTGCTTGGCGGCGGCGACAGACTGCTGCGGCGCGTCGCGGAGGCGTTCGGCCAGCCGCAGCGTCTCGGCCTCAAGCTCCGCGTCCGCGACGACGCGGTTGACGAGGCCGAGTTCGTAGGCGCGGCGAGCGTCGATGGCGTCGCCGAGGAAGAACATCTCGCAGGCGATGTTTTCGGGGACGAGGCGCGGCAGAAAATAGGAGCCGCCCCAGTCCGGGTGCAGCCCGACCTTGACGAACGACTGGCTGAACGCGGCCGACTCCGCCGCGATCCTCATGTCGCACGCGAGCGCGAGGTTGAAGCCCGCGCCGTAGGCCGCACCATTCACCGAGGCCAAGACCGGCTTCGTCATCTGCCGGATCGCGTGGATGACGCGGCGGCCCGCGCCGAGCAGGCGCGCGAACTCCTCCGCGTCGTCGCGCCGCATCAACTCGGCCATGACCGAAATGTCCGCGCCCGCGCAGAACGCGCGCCCCGCCCCGCGGATGACGACGCAGCGCACCGCGCCGTCCTGCCCCGCCTGTTCGAGCGCCGCGCCCAGATCGCGCCGCATGTGTCCCGCGAAAGCGTTCAGCTTTTCGGGCCGGTTCAGCGTGATCCACGCGATCCCTTCGCGCGTTGCGGCTTCGATGTGATCGAACATCTTCAGTTTTCAGTTTTCAGTTTTCAGTTTTCAGCCTCAGACGGCGACGGCGTGCGATTCCTGTTCGCCGGCGTCTGAAAACTGAAAACTGAAAACTACTTGCCTTTGAACTGCGGCTTGCGCTTCTGGACGTAGGCGTCGAGGCCCTCGCGCGCGTCTTCGGACTGGAAGAGCTGTTGCTGTAGCTCGCGCTCTAAGGCGAGGCCGTACTCGAAGGGGACTTCGAGGCCGGACTGGACGCTGCGCTTGATGCGGCCGACGGCGTGGGCGGCGCGGCCGGGCGCGGTGAATTTTCCGGCGTAGTCGAGCGCCTGCGCGAGGAAGTCCTCGGCGGACGAAGCGTCGAAGAGCTGGTTGACGAGGCCGAGTTCCGCGCCGCGGTCGAAGTCGAACAGCTCGCCGGTCGTCATCAATTCAATCGCGCGGGATTTGCCGACGAGGCGCGCGAGACGCTGCGTGCCGCCGGTTCCGGGCAGGACGCCTAAGCTTACTTCGGGCAGGCCCATCTTGCCCGCGCCGCGGCGCGCTACCCGCAAGTCGGCCGCGAGCGCGACTTCGAGGCCGCCGCCGACGCAGTGGCCGTTGACGGCCGCGACGACGAGCTTCGGCGTCTGTTCGAGGCGCGACAGGGTTTCGTTGGCGTGGAGGCAGAAGTAGTACTTGAAGGCGGGCGTGACGCTCTGCAACATCGAGATGTCGGCGCCCGCGCAGAAGAATTTCTCGCCCGCGCCGGTGATGAGGATGACCTGGACGGCCTCGTCCATGCGCGCGTCGAGGATGCGGCGGTCGAGCTGCCGCATCATCTCGTAGCTGTAGGTGTTCGCGGGCGGGTCGTTCAAAGTCAGCACCGCGACGCCGCCTCCCGTCTTATAGCCGACCAGCTCGCGCGCCTCGTCCGACTTCTCCGAAACCTTCGCCTCAGCTTCCGCCATCTTCTAACTCCCGGTGTGAAAATTTGTTCGCAGGCTTTTTACTTCGGATCGGAGCGAAAGGGCAACCGCCGCGCGCCGCCGGACGAGATTAGCCGGCGGGCAAGACCGCGCCGGGGGCGTCGAAGAGCGCGCGCACCTCGCCGGGCGTGAGGCCGCGCTCGCGTAGCGCGCGGAGGGAGAGCGCGGCGTGACGTTTCGCCAGTCGTTCGCCGCGCACGTCGGTGACGAGATCGCAGTGGAAGTAGTCGGGCGTCCGGTACGCGAGCGCGCGTAGCAAAAGAATCTGGCGCGCGGTTGACTTGAGCAGATCGGCGCCGCGGACGACTTCGGTGATGCGCATCAGCGCGTCGTCCGCGGCGCAGGCCAACTGGTACGAGGGCACGTCGTCGCGCCGCCAGACGAGGAAATCGCCGAAGTCTCGTCCGGCGACGAACCGTTGTCGGCCCTGTTTAAGATCGACGAAGCTGACGGCCTCGCCGTCGGGCACGCGGAAGCGCCAGTTGACGCCGCGCGGCGTCTCAACCGAAGGAGGCGGCGAGCCGGCGGGCGGGCGGCACGTGCCGGGGTAGAGCGGTTCGTCCTCCGCGGGCTGTTCGTGCGGCGCTTGCGCCGAGCGCGCGAGGTCTTTGCGCGAGCAGACGCACGGATAGACGTGACCCGCGGCGACGAGGCCACGCCATGCCGCGAGGTAAAACCCGCGCCGCTCGCTCTGCGAGTAAGGAGAAAAGGGGCCGCCCGCGTCCGGCCCTTCCTGCCAGGCGATGCCGAGCCAGCGCAAATCTTCGACGAAGGAGCGGACGAACTCCGCGCGCGAGCGTTGCGGGTCTAAGTCTTCGTTGCGGAGGACGAGCGTGCCGGAGGCCGCGCGTGCGCGCTCGAAGGCGACGAGGAAGGTGCGCGCGTGGCCGAGGTGGAGGTGGCCCGTGGGCGAGGGCGCGAGCCGGCCCCGGTAGCCGGCCGGGTTCGAGCTGTCGGTCTGTCGGAGGGCGTCGGGGTTCAATCTCTGTGCGCGGCGTCGAGCCGCCAGGCGCGCTTACGTCGAAGGCTCGCGCCAGACGCTCAGGCGTTCGACCGCCTGCGACGCGGGCCGGAAAGTTAGCTCGTCCTCGTCCGAAGCTGCGTTGAAGCCGCGGAGGAAGAGGCGCGTCAGGTTTTCGACGAGGTCTGCGACGGAGAGTGGGCCGCGCGGGTCGTACCAGTTGTAAATCCAGTTCATCATGCCGAAGAGGGCGTAGGTGGCGACCGTCAGATCGATCTTGACGCGGGCGCGGTCGTCCAGCGCCTGCAACTCGGCGAGGATGCGGCGGACGCGGCGCGTGTACTGCTGCTTCTTCGTGGAGACCTTCTCGTGCAGCTCGCCGGCGAGCGCGTCGGCCTCGTGCGAGAGCACCTTCATCTCGGCCATGTTGGCGGCGAAGAACGACAGGTGGTTCTCGACGACTACGCGCAGCCGCCCGGCCGGATCACCGGTCTCCCGCAGACGCTCTTCGAGGCGCGCCAGCACGCGGCCGAAGCAGTTGTCCTGGATTAGGAAGAGGAGTTCTTCCTTCGACTTGCAGTAGTAGTAGAGGCCGGCGAGGCTCACGCGCGTGGCGCGCGAGATGTCGCGCATCGTCGTCGGGTGGTAGCCCTTCTCGGCGAAGATGCGCGCGGCGGTGCGGAGGATGAACTCCAGCTTCTGATCGTAGCGCGTGAAGTCGTCCGATTGCGGATTGCGGATTGCGGATTGCGGATTGTCAGACCGCGAGCTTGCGCTGGTGCTTTCTCGGCCCATAAGTCAATCCTGTCTTTGGTTTTTAATCCGCGATCCGCAATCGCAATCCGCAATCGTTAGAGCCTCACGTACTCGAACTCGAAGGGCAGCCCCTTGATGCCGGCGTTGGGCGGCGCGATCCAGTTGGCGATCTTGCCCGGCTCGGTGACGGGGCGCATGAGGCCGCGGACGTACTCGCGATCTTCCATCGAGGGCAGCCACTCGGGGCGGCGGCTCTCGAACTCCTCCTTCGAGATCAGGTTGCCCCGAACGTCGAACGCATGGCCGGCGAACTCGCCGACGTGTCGGTGGAAGCGCGTCGAGGGAAGATAAAGCTGCCCGGAGACCCCGGCGTCTTCGAGGTATTTGTTCCAACGCCTCATCGCGCGCTCGCAGTCTTTAACGTACTCGCCCCTCAAAACTTCGTTCAAGGCGTTTCGCATGGGGACTTCGCGCGTCGTCAGCTTGCCGTCTTCGATGACTGTTAGCTGGAATACGTCGTCGCGGACGACGTGGTCGGCGTACTGCTCCTGCTCCTTGAAGCGGCCCTTGAGGCCGGCGGCGAAGAAGTCGGCGGAGTTCGAGCTGATCTCCCCGCCGAAGAGGTCGAGCGAGTAGCTGAACCAGAAGTTGATGTACTTCTGAAGGATGTCGAGCGGGATGCCGCCGAGCGCGCGCACGTCCTCGTTCGGGTTCTGCTGCATCAGCTCGGCCGTGCGCTTGACGACGCGGCCGACGCCCGTCTCGCCGACGAAGAGGTGGTGCGCCTCCTCGGTGAGCATGAACTGGCAGGTGCGCGCCAGCGGCTCGAAGCCCGACTCGGCCAGGGCGGCCAACTGGTACTTGCCGTCGCGGTCGGTGAACATCGTGAAGCAGTAGAAGTTGAGCCAGTCGTCGCAGGGCTGGTTGAAGGCTTCGAGGATGCGCGGCTTGTCGGGGTTGCCGCTGCGTCGTTCGAGCAAGCCT
>DATHBT010000303.1:0-6732 GCA_035295985.1 Pyrinomonadaceae bacterium
CGGCGGACGCGGATGCGCGAACTGGTCGATGACCTGCGGCGGCTCGAAGCGAAGCTCAGGCGCGGCGGCGGGGCGGATAAGATCGAGCGGCAGCACCAGCAGGGCAAGCTGACGGCGCGCGAGCGGATCGAGCTGCTGTTCGACCGCGGAGCTTACGCCCAAGAGATAGGTCTGCTCGTCGCCTACGACCAATACAAGGGCGGCGCGCCCGCGGTGGGCGTGGTGACGGCGGCGGGGCGCGTCGCGGGCCGCGAGGTCGTGGTCGTCGCCAACGACGCGACCGTCAAGGCCGGCTCGTGGTGGCCGGAGACGATCAAGAAAATCCTGCGCGCGCAGGAGATCGCTATGCGCTCGCGCGTGCCGATCGTTTATCTGGTGGACTCGGCCGGCGTGAACCTGCCGTACCAGGGCGGCGTCTTTCCGGGCCAGTACGGCGCGGCCAGAATCTTTTATTACAACTCGATCATGCGCCGGTATCTTCGCGTGCCGCAGATCGCCGCCGTGATGGGGCCGTGCGTGGCGGGCGGGGCGTATTTGCCCGCGCTCTCCGACACGATCATCATGGTCGAGAACACCTCGTTCATGGGCCTCGGCGGCGCGAACTTGGTCAAAGGCGCGACGGGGCAGTCGATAGACAACGAGACCTTGGGCGGCGCGCGCACGCACACGGAGCTGTCGGGCGTCGCGCACTACCGCGCCGCGAACGACGAGGAGTGCGTCGCGAAGATCAGGGAGTTCGTCTCCGAGCTTCCCGCGAGCACGTCGAAACTGCTGTCAGTCGCTGACCCGGCCGAACCCACGCGGCCCGAAACCGATCTCTACGAGCTGATCCCCGAAGACCACCGCCAGCCCTACGACGCGCGCGCGGTGCTGAGCTGCATCCTCGACGGCGGCCACCTCGACGAGTTTCAGGCCGACTACGCGCGCGAGATGATCACGGGCCACGCACGGGTGCGCGGCATACAGGTCGGCGTCATCGCGAACAACCGCGGGCTGCTTCGACAGCCCAATGGTGCGCCCCCGAAGTTCGGCGGCATCGTCTATGCCGACTCGGCGGAGAAGGTCGCCTACTTCATCGATCTGTGCGACCGCCACCGCACGCCGCTCCTCTTCATCCAGGACGTGTCCGGCTTCATGGTCGGCGCGGAGGCCGAGCATTCGGGGATCATCCGCGCGGGCGCACGCTTCGTCGAGGCGATGGCGACGGCCGCCGTGCCGAAGATCGTCCTGACGATCAACCACGCTTCGGGCGCGGGCTACTACGCGATGGCCGGCCAGGGCTTCGACCCGGACTTCATCTTCAGTTGGCCCACGGGCCGCATGGGCGTGATGGAGGGCGACTCCGCGGTGCAGGCCATCTACGGCACGCAGCTCGACAAGCTGAAGCGCGAGGGCAAACAGCCCGACGGGAAGTTGAAATCCGAGATGGCGCGCGTGCGCGAGGACTACGAGCACCAGTTGGACGCCAAGTACGCCGCCGCGCGCGGCTTCGTGGACGCGGTCGTCGCGCCCGAGGAGACGCGCGACGCGCTCGAACTCGCGCTCCGGGTCGCGGGCAACTACGACGGCCCGCACCTCGGGCAGTTCGTCCTCCCGCAGGTGTTAGCCTGAGGGGCGCGGCGCGCGTCCACGCGTGCAACGGCGTGGCGTTCTGTGCGAGAATCGGGCCGCGCCGAAAACACTTAAAGACCGAGTTGTTTTTCTCATCCCGACGTTCGTCCGGACTCTTGCGGGCGCGCACGGAAGTTGCGCGCGGCACGTTTACCCAACGGAGGATGAACTGACATGACACGGAGAAACAAGGCCCACAAACTTCTCGTCTCCGCCTTCGCCGTGCTGACCGCTTTCGCCCTCGCCGGGATCGATCTCGGAGTCTCGGCGCAGAACACGAACAGCAGCACGACGGGCGACACCACCTCGGCGCAGAACGCCAACACCGGCACGACCCGCCGCGCGGGACGCCGCCGCACCGGCACGCGCCGCACACGCAGCGGCAACACCAACACCGGCGCGGCCGACGACACGACGGGAACTAACACAAACACGAACACGTCCGACGACGCGTCCGCGCAGAACACCAACACGGGCGAGGCGACGACTGCGACCGGCACGACACAGGGCACGGGCCGCCGCGGACGCCGCGGACGCCGCGGGCGGCGGGCCGCCACCGCGACCGACGCCTCCGCCACGACCGACACTTCGGCCGACCAGCCGGCCGACGCCGACACGGCGGGCGAGATGCAGACCGGCGGGACGGACGCGCGCGCCATCGCCGGCACGCAGGAAGATTTGTCGGGAACCTACACCGGCAACGTGAGGATGACGGGCGGGCACGAGATGTCGGGCGCGGCGACGCTCACCGTCACCGGCAACTCGTTTACGCTCGCCCTGACCGATGGCGGGATGACGCACACGGGCACGATCAGGGCCGTCAACTCCAGCGGCTACATCGGCGCGGCCCTGCGCTTCAGCGACGTAAACGACCCGGCGGCTAACAACGTGCCGCTGTCGGCGTCGGTGCGCGCGCGCCGCGGCGGCGACCGGCTCACGCTCACGCCCGCGCCCGGCGAGCGTAACAGGCTGTGGTTCACGGCGGGCGGTGGCGGTGGCGGCGGCGGTCGTCGCCGCGGACGCCGCGCGCGCCGCGCGGCCGACACCACGACCACGACCGACACGACCACGACCCCGCCGCCCGTGAACTGAGCGCGGCCAGGCGCAGGCAGGCAAGGCGAAGGGCGGGAGTGAAGGGAGGCCGCGGCGGTGATCTGACGCCGTGACGCGCGGGCGGGCGAGGCGATAGAAAGCAGTCCCGCCGGCGCGCGTCGCGTCGCAATGCCGCCCGGCTCCCCGCGTCTCTTCCGCCTTCCGTCTTTTCAGTTGATCGAGATGAGAGAGAAGATACGCATCGCCGCCGGGCAGGGCTTCTGGGGCGACATGCTCGACGCGCCCGTCCGCCAGGTCGCGGGCGGCCCGGTCGATTACCTGATGCTCGACTACCTGGCCGAGGTCACGATGTCGATCATGCAGAAGCAGCGCGCGCGCGACCCGCGCGCCGGCTACGCGCGCGACTTCGTGCCGCTGATGCGTGAGATTCTCCCTGTGTGCGTCGGGCGCGACATACGCGTGACGGCCAACGCGGGCGGCGTCAACCCGCAGGGGTGCGCCGAGGCGGTGCGCGACGTGGCGCGCGAGTTGGGCCTCGCAGGCCGCATGACCATCGGCGTCGTCACCGGCGACGACATCATGGATCGCATCGACGGCCTGCTCGCGCGCGGCGTCGAGCTGCGGAACATGGACACGGGCGAGCCGCTTTCCGCCGTCCGCGAACGCATCCAGAGCGCGAACGCCTACCTCGGCGCGTGGCCCATCGTCGAGGCTTTGGGCCGCGGCGCGCGGGTCATCATCACGGGCCGCGCGACCGACACGGGGCTGACGCTCGCGCCCATCGTCCACGAGTTCGGCTGGAATGAAACCGACTGGGACAGGCTCGCCGCCGGGACGATTGCCGGCCACATCATCGAGTGCGGCGCGCAAGCGTCGGGCGGCAACTGCCAGTACGACTGGCGGAACATCCCCGACCTCGCGAACGTCGGCTTCCCCATCATCGAGGCCGCGCCCGACGGTACTTTCGTCGTCACCAAGCACGAGGGCACGGGCGGCTGGGTGAACGTGCCTTCGATCAAGGAACAGCTCGTTTACGAGATGGGCGACCCGCGCGAGTACATCACGCCCGACTGCGTCGCCGACTTCACGACGATCAGGCTCGAAGACGCGGGCCGCGATCGCGTCCGCGTCCAAGGCATCAAGGGGCGGCCCGCGACGGAGTTTCTGAAAGTCTCGATCAGCTACTCGGCCGGCTTCAAGGCCGTCGGCACGCTCGTCTATTCGTGGCCCGACGCTTACGAGAAGGCGCGGGCCGCCGACAAAATCCTGCGCGCGCGCCTCGAACGGTTGGGTCTGCGCTTCGATCTCGTCCACACGGAGTTCGTCGGCGCGAACGCCACGCACGGCGCGCTCGCCGGAGAGCCGTCGGCCGATCTCGCGGAAGTGCAACTGCGCGTCGGCGTGCGCGGCCCCGACCGCGCGGCGGTCGAGCGGTTCACTAAAGAGATCGCGCCGCTGATCCTGACCGGCCCTCCGGGAGTGACGGGCTTCGCGGGCGGGCGTCCGAAGACCGAGGAGATCGTCGCCTACTGGCCCGCGCTCATCCCGAAGACGGAGATCGAGCCGCGCGTGGAGGTGATCGAAGTTTGAGCCGCTTTCGTCGCGAGCGCCTCGGCGCGGACAGCCCCGCGTGGCGGCGCGTGCGCTCCGAGCCGGTCGCCGACTGCCGCGTCTTCCGCGTGCGCCGCGACATCTCGGCGAACCCCCGAGGCGGCGCTGAGCACGACTTCTACGTCGTCGAGGCGGCCGACTGGATCAACGTCATCCCGCTCACCGACGCCGAAGAGGTGGTGATGATCGAGCAGTACCGCCACGGCTCGGCCGACGTGACGCTCGAAATACCGGGCGGGATGGTTGACGAGGGCGAGTCGCCGGTCGAGGCCGCCGGGCGTGAGCTGATCGAAGAGACCGGCTACGCTTCAAACGAGATCGTCGCGCTCGGGCGCACACGGCCCAACCCGGCGATCCAGGACAACTGGCTGCACACGTTTCTGGCGCGAGGCGCGAGGCCCGCGCACGAGCCGGAGTTCGACGGCACGGAGCACTGCGCCGTCCGGCTCGTGCCGCTCGCCGAAGTGCCCGCGCTCATCGCCGAGGGCTGCATCACGCACGCGCTCGTCGTCGTCGCCTTCCACCGCCTCGCGCTGTGGCGCGACGGGATGATGAAGGAAGCTGTTAGCTATTAGCTGTTAGCTTTTAGCCGGGAGGAAACAGTTACTAGCCTTCGTCTTGGCATCAGCCTCGGTTTAGGATTTGGTTTTGCTAACAGCTAACAGCTAACAGCTAACGGCTATGAAAGTACAGCTAACCAGGCTCGCGCACGCCCGCTCGGGCGACAAGGGCGACACGGCGAACGTCGGCCTCATCGCGCTGCGCGAGGAGTTCTACCCTGTGCTCGCGCGCGAGGTGACGGCCGCGCGCGTCAAGGAGCATTTCAAAGGCATCTGCCGCGGCGAGGTGGAGCGGTTCGAGCTGCCGAACCTCGGCGCGCTCAACTTCCTCCTCCACGAATCGCTCGGCGGCGGCGGCACGCTCTCGCTCATGACCGACGCGCAGGGCAAAACCTTCTCGACCGCGCTGCTGCGCATGGAGATCGAACTCGACGGCGAGGAGGCGCGCACGTTGAACCTTTCGACGTGACGCGGGTTCTGTAGGGGCAGAGCTTGTCCCTGCCCGTCGCGCGCAAGCGCGAATGCGACCTCCTATTTATTCAACGTTGAAAGCACGCGCAGCTTGATTAGCGGCTGTCGCCGCTGCGGGCAGGGACAAGCCCCGCCCCTACAAATTTTTGAGCGACGAACTTCTCAACGCCGAACGCAGAATCCGCCACGGCTACGCGCAGGTGGGCGACGTGCGTCTGCACTACGCCGAGGCGGGCGACGCGACGAAGCCGCTCGTGCTGTTGCTCCACGGCTTCCCCGAGTGCTGGTACTCGTGGCGTCACCAGCTAGCCGCGCTCGGCGAGCGTTTCCACGCGGTCGCGCCCGACCTGCGCGGCTACAACCTGAGCGACAAGCCGGAAGAAGTTAGTGACTACCGTTTGCCCCGACTCGTTGACGACGTGCTCGGCCTGATCAGACACTTCGGGAAGAACGAGGCCGCGGTCGTCGGCCACGACTGGGGCGCTGGCGTGGCGTGGGCAGTCGCACGCCAACACCCGGCCAGCGTCAGCCGGCTGGCGGCGTTGCAGGTTCCGCCCTTCCGCGCTTGGCGCGACAACCTGAGCCTGCGCCAGCTCTCGCGCAGTTGGTACATGCTCTTCTTCCAACTGCCGCGCCTGCCGGAGTGGTGGATCGGCGCGGACGACTTCGCGCGGCTCGCGCGTATGCTGCGCGCCACCTCGCGCCGGGGGACTTTCGGCGACGGCGACATCGCCGTTTACAAGGAGGCCCTCTCGCGCCGCTCCGCGTCGGGCGAGACGACTTCGCTGACCGCAGCGATCAACTACTACCGCGCGAACCTCTTCCCGATGTGGGCCGACTCGGAGAGCTGGACGCCGGTGCGCGTGCCCACGCTCTTCATCTACGGCGAGTGCGACGCGTTCGTCGTCCCCGAGACGGTGCGCGGCGTCGGCCGCTACGTCGAAGCTCCGTACTCCGAGGTGCGCCTCTCCCGCGCGGGCCACTGGGTTCAGCAGGAGTACCCGAACGAGGTCAACGCCGCGCTGTTGAAGTTCCTGGGCGGCGAGGGAGAGCAGGGGGAAGTTGAAAAGGGCGAAAGGTAAGGGCGAAGAGAATCGCCGCACGCTCGCACCCTTTCCCTTTCATCCCCCTTTGCCCCCTTTCGATCTGATGTCAGACGAGAATCCGATTCTGTACGCGGCCGAGGGCGCGGTCGCGCTCGTGACGCTGAACCGCCCGGAGAAGCGCAACGCGCTGAACGACGCGCTCGTCGCCGGGCTGAAGGACGCGTTGCGGCGCGCGGACGCCGACGAGCAGGTGCGCGTCGTGCTGCTGACGGGCGCGGGCGCGGACTTCTGTTCGGGCGCAGACCTCTCCGCGCTGCAAAAGATCGCGGACGGCTCGATCCTCGACAACCTCGAAGACGCGCGCTCTCTGATGGAACTGT
>DATHBT010000304.1:0-48313 GCA_035295985.1 Pyrinomonadaceae bacterium
ATCGAAGCGCGAGCGGCCCGAAACGACGGCGACCGTGTTGGCCGGGTTCGCTGCGAGGCGCGCGAGCGTGTCGGCCAGGCCGGGCGGCGGGACTGCGTCCTGCGGTCGCTTGGCGTAGCCGACGAGCGTGCCGTCGTAGTCGAGCAGCAGGCGGCGGGTGCGAGCCTTGCGGTAGGCGGCGAGCAATTCTTCCGCGGGCAGCGGCGCGGCCCGCTCCGCGTCGCGGTCGGCGCGCGAGACTGTGGCCTCGCCGAGGTTTGAGAGGAAGCGTTCGCCCCAGGCGAAGACGTTGTTGCGCGCGACGCGCTCGTAGAGCGCACGTATGCGGTCGCGCCGCTCCTCTTCGGGCAGCGCGAGGGCGCGCGCAATCGTCTCGGCCGTCTGCTCCTCGTCGTAGGGGTTGACCATGAACGCCTCGCCCATCTCGGAGGCCGCGCCCGCGAACTCGCTCAGGACGAGCACGCCCGCCCCGTCCTTCTGGCAGGCGACGTACTCTTTGGCGACGAGGTTCAGGCCGTCCCGCAAGGGCGTCACCCACGCGAGGTCGGCCGCGGCGTAGAGCGCCGTCAGTTCCTGACGCGGGACGCCGCGGCGCATGTAAACGATGGGCGACCAGTCGGGCGTGGAGAACTCGCCGTTGATCTTGCCCACCAGCTTATCCACCTCCTGCCGCAGCTCGCGGTACTGCGCGACGTTCTCGCGCGAGGGGACGGCGACCTGCACGAGCACGGCGCGCCCGCGCATCTCGGGCTGCTCCTTGAGCAGGCGGCGGAAGGTGCGGAAGCGTTCGGGGATGCCCTTCGTGTAGTCGAGCCGGTCAACGCCGAGCAGAAGGTGACGGCCGCGGAAGCGCTCGCGAATCTCGGCGAGCCGCTTCCGCGTCGCGTCGTCGGTCTCCAGCAGTTTCGTGAAATCTTCGGGCGCGATGCCGATGGGCAGTGCGTCGAGTTTGACACTGCGCCCGCCGACCTCGACCGCGTCCATGCGGCTGTCGATGCCGAGGACGCGCAGGACGGACTGGCGGAAGTTCTGTAGATAGCTGTGCGTGTGGAAGGCGACGTAGTCCGCGCCGAGCAGCCCCTCCAACAGCTCCTCGCGGCGCGGGAGCAGGCGGAAGACGGACGAAGAAGGGAAGGGGATGTGCAGGAAGAAGCCTATGTTGATGTCGGGCGCGGCCTCGCGCAGGAGGCGCGGCAGGAGCATCAACTGGTAGTCGTGAACCCAGACCAGGTCGCCGGGCCGCGCGTGTTCGAGCACCACGTCGCGGAAGCGCTCGTTGGCCTCGCGGTAAGCGTGCCACTGGTCGCGGTCGAAGTTGAACAGGACGGGGAAGTAGTGGAAGAGCGGCCAGAGGGTCTGGTTCGAGAAGCCCTCGTAAAAGCCCTCGGCCACCTCTTTGGGGAGATCGACGACGAAATAACGCTGCTCCTTCGCCCAGCGCGCGACGATCTCTTCGCGCTTCGCGTCGCGCGCCTCGGACGTGTCGCCCGACCAGCCGACCCACACGCCTTCGGTGCGCGCGAGCAGCGGCCCCATCGCGGTCGCCAATCCGCCCGCGCTGCGCTCCGTGCGCCAGCCCTCGCCCGCGCGCTTGAGCGTCACCGGCAGCCGGTTCGAAACCACGACCAGCCGCCCCGTACCGTCGTTCGCAGAACTCATCCGCCCTCCTTGATCGCCGACAACAAACCGAATGACTGTAGGGGCAGGGACAAGTCCTCTGCCCGCCGCGCGACAGCGCGGACGCAAATTTTGTTTTAGTCAATCCTGAAAGAACGCGTTGCTTGATGAGCGGCCTCACGGCCGCTGCGGGCAGGGACAAGCCCTGCCCCTACAAAAAAATTACGCTTCGCCCTTCTTCAATAAAAACCAGTAGAAGCCGTAGGGCGCGAGCGCGAGCTGGTAGGGCCAGTCGCCGACGGGGGGGAACTCCGTGTTGCCCAGCATCTCGACGGGGGTTGTGCCGGAGTGCCGGCGCAAGTCCATGTTGACCGGCTGCGCCGACCCCGAAAGGTTGAAGACGCAGAGCACGGTCTCGCCCTCGTGCTCGCGCGTGAAGGCGAAGATTTTGCGGTTCTCCGGCTTGACGAAGGTCATCGTGCCGCGCCCGAAGACGTTGTGCTCCTTGCGCAGCAGGATCATGCGGCGCATCCAGTGGAGCAGCGACGTTGGGTAACGCTGCTGCGTCTCGACGTTGACCGAGTTGTAGCCGTAAACCGGGTTGTTGATGACGGGGAAGTAGAGCTTCTCGAAGTCGGCCTTCGAGAAGCCGGCGTTGCGGTCGGAAGACCACTGCATCGGCGTGCGGACGCCGTCGCGGTCGCCGAGGTAGATGTTGTCGCCCATCCCGATCTCGTCGCCGTAGTAGAGGAAGGGGCTGCCGGGCAGGCTGAAGAGCAGGGCGTGCAGCAGCTCGATCTGGCGGCGGCTGTTGTCGAGCAGGGGCGCGAGGCGGCGGCGGATGCCGAGGTTGAGGCGCATCCGGCGATCCTTCGCGTACTCGTTGTAGAGGTAGTCGCGCTCCTCGTCCGTCACCATCTCAAGCGTCAGCTCGTCGTGGTTGCGGAGGAACATGCCCCACTGGGCGTTTTCGGGGATGTCGGGCGTGCGCTCCAGTATTTCGACGATGGGCCGGCGATCCTGCTGGCGCAGGGCCATGAAGAGGCGCGGCATGATCGGGAAGTGGTAGTTCATGTGGAACTCCCGGCCGCCGCCGAAGTATTCGACCACGTCCTCGGGCCACTGGTTCGCCTCGCCCAGCAGCAGCGCGTTCGGGAATTTCTCCTCGACGTGCGCCCGAAGTGTTTTGAGGAAGCCGTGCGTCTCGGGGAGGTTCTCGCAGTTCGTGCCCTCGCGCTCATAAAGGTAGGGCACGGCGTCAACGCGGAAGCCGTCAACCCCGAGGCCGAGCCAGAAGTCCACCACGTCGAGCATCGCCTGCCGGACTTCCGGGTTGTCGTAATTGATGTCCGGCTGGTGGCTAAAAAAACGGTGCCAGTAGAAGGCCTGCGCGCCCTCGTGCCAAGTCCAGTTCGACTTCTCGGTGTCGAGGAAGATGATGCGCGCCTCGTGGTACTTGTTCGGATCGTCCGACCAGACGTACCAGTCGCGCTTGGGCGAGTCGGGCGAACTGACCGCCTCCTGGAACCACGGGTGCTGATCCGAAGTGTGGTTGACGACCAGATCGGTGATGACGCGTATGCCGCGGCGGTGCGCTTCGTCGAGGAACTGCTTGAAGTCTTCGAGCGTGCCGTACTCGGGGAGGATCGAGTAGAAGTCCGCGATGTCGTAGCCGCCGTCGCGCAAGGGGGAGGGGTAGATGGGCAGCAGCCAGAGGCAATCGACGCCGAGCCATTCGAGGTAGTCGAGCTTCTCGAGCATCCCGCGGAAGTCGCCGATGCCGTCGTGGTTCGAGTCGTAGAAGCCGCGGACGTAAACTTCGTAGAAGACTGCGTCCCTGTACCAGAGGGGGTCGTCACGGAGTTTGCTCGACTCGGTCATCTGCCGCTCATGAACCTCGCGCTGATTGGATTTGTCGGTAGGACGGCAAGATAGCCGCAACGCGGGCGCGGATGCAAGCAAGAAGGGGCGGTTAGCTGTTAGCTGTTAGCTGTTAGCCTGAAGAACTCGGTTTTCAGCTTTGCGAGCGCCCTCGGTTCTCGGTTTTGCTAACAGCTAACAGCTAACAGCTAACGGCTTCTTTAACGTCGGATCATCGTCGCGAGCATCGTCGCGACGAGCTTCGCGTCGCCTTCGGAGCGCGCGTAAACGTCGCAACGCGTGACGGTCAGAGTCCTGCCGGCCTTGACGACGCGCGCCTCGGCCGCGAACTCTTGCCCCTCAGCCGGCCGCAGGAGGTTCACCTTGAACTCGACGCTCAGGACGCCGGAGCCGGCCGGCATCAGCGTGTGGGCCGCGTAGCCGCACGCGCTGTCGGCCACGGCCGTGATGACGCCCGCGTGGACGTAGCCGTCCTGCTGCGTCAGGTCTTCGCGGTACGGGAGCACGATATCGACCGCGCCGGGCGCGACGCGCTCGATGCGCGCGCCGAACAGTCGCATCACACCCTGCCGCGCGAAGCTCTCGCGCACGCGGCCCTCGAAGTCAGAATCAGACGGAATCAGTTCGCTCATGGCGCGACAGTTAATAACAGGCCGGCCGGGCGTTGCAACGCGCGACGGGCGAGTGCGGAGTGCGGATTTCGGATTGCGGATTAGAAGGCAGTTCGTCTTTCCAATCCGCAATCCGCACTCCGCACTCCGCAATTCCTCACTTCCCCCGCGGCTGATTTTTGAATCGGCGGGGCGCTCGTGATACAGTCTAGCCATACGGAATCAAGCAGTTCGTCGGCGGTCAGACCCGAAGTTTCGGGCGTGGGGGTATTTGGGCGTGAGCGTGGTTGAGGCAGGGCAGAAGGGGCCGAGCGATTTCGAGCTGGCGCAGCAGTCGGCGGCGGGCGATAGCGGCGCGTTCGAGCAGATCTACCGTCGCCACTTCCGGCGCGTCTATGCCCTCTGCCTGCGGATGCTCGGCGACCCGACGCAGGCCGAAGACCTCACGCAGGACGTGTTCGTCAACCTCTTCAATAAAATCGGATCGTTCCGCGGCGAGTCGGCCTTCACCACCTGGCTCCACCGGATGACGGTCAACCAGGTGCTGATGTACTTCCGCAAGGCCTCGACGCGCTCGGAGCTGACGACCGAGGAGGGCGAGACGCCCGTCCAGATCGTGCGCGGGACGGAAGACCCGAACGCGATGCCCGTCGTGGATCGCATCTCCCTGGAGCGTGCCATCGCGCAACTGCCGCCCGGCTACCGCACGGTCTTCGTCCTCCACGACGTGGAGGGGTACGATCACGACGAGATCGCCCGCACCCTGGGCGTCTCGGAGGGCACGTCGAAGTCGCAGCTCCACAAGGCCCGGCTGAAATTACGCACGCTCATCAGGCAACAGTCCGCGGCCGCGTAGCTTCTAAGCTTGTTAGTCACCCCGTCCCGCCTTCGGGGGCACTCTCTATCAAGAGGACAAAATGGACTGTGCTAAGAGCCTCGAACTGCTGAGCGAGTTCCGCGACGGCCTGCTCGGCGACTCAGACCGCGCGCTGGTGAGCGCGCACCTGGCGATCTGCCTGCCCTGCATGGGCATCTTCAAGGATTTGGACTCCATCGTCGCCGCCGCCACCTCCTTCCTGCGCGGCGAGGACGGGATCAGCTTCCCCGACGAGACGGTCATCTGGCAGCGCGTCTCCGTCAAGCGCACCGCGCACTGACCGGCCCGCACGCGCCCGGCTGATTCGCACTGAGGCCGCCGCCGCGCGCCTCCGGCCGCCGTCTTTCCCGCAAGCCCACACCCCGCGCCAAGTCAGTCTCGGAACCCGAAAGGCGGTCGCCCGTCTGCCCCGTCTTTGCCCCTCCCGGCCGGCGTCCGTTCCTGCGACAGTAAGTCCCTCGAATGTCTCCAAAACATTCGCCCTGCCGGCCCTGGGCCGAGCCGGCTTCGGCCGCGCTCTGCGCGTAACTGTTTGGCTGCCAACACGTGAGCCGCCCGGCCGGGCGCGCGACGCCAGCCTGCCGACTGGCATCAGTTTTGCGAAAGTCTTCTGTTGATGAACCAGAACACTGCAAAAATTACCGCGCTCGCGTGCGCCCCGGCGCTCGCCGTCTGCCTCGCGCTCCCGGCCGCGCCGTCGCCCGCCCGGGCGCAGCAGCCGCAAAGCTCGACGGTCGCGGCTGCGCCGGCCAACCCGGTCGCCGCCGCGTTCGAGCGGCGCGTCCGTGAGTATGCCGACATGCGTGAGGAGATCGAGGAAAAGACGGGCGAGTTGCCGGACGAGGCCACGGCCGAACAGATTGAGGCGCACAAGGTGAAGTTCCAGGCGGCGGTGCGGGCCGCTCGCGCGGGCGCCGTGCCGGGTCAGCTCTTCACGCGCGACGCGGCCGCGCACATCCGCAAGGTGATCGCCGAAGAGTTCAAGGGGCGCAGCCGCGCCGATCTGCTCGCGAAGGTCTCCGAGGCCGAGACGAAGGGCGTGCCGCTGCGCGTCAACTACCCGTACCCGGAGTCCAAAGAGCTGCTCGACATGCCGCCGACGCTGCTGCTCCGGCTGCCGCAGCTCCCGAAGCAGGTGAAGTACCGCTTCGTCGGCCGCAACCTGCTGCTCGTTGACAGGGAGAACGGACTTATCATCGACTACATGAAGAACGCGCTGCCTTAACAGTGGGCCGCCGAGGACGAGGAGGCAAGAGGATGAGACGCACATTCGCCACAACGCTCGCAACCGCCGCGCTGCTTTTCGCCGGCCTCTCTGCCGAGGGCCGCGCGCAGCAGGGCCGCGCCCCGAGCGGGGCGCGGGTGGCTGCGCCGGCCGCCGCGCCGGTCAGCCTCACGCTGCCGCGCAAGGAAGGCTCGGTGCGCTTCATGGTCGTGGGCGACACGGGGACGGGCACGCAGCAGCAGCACGAGCTGGCGGCCGTCATGGAGCGCTACCGGCAGGCGTACCCATTCGAGTTCGCCCTGATGGTCGGCGACAACATGTACGGGAGCGAGAAGGCAGAGGACTACAAGCGGAAGTTCGAGGACGTGTACCGCCCGCTCCTGGACGGCGGCGTCAAGTTCTACGCCTCGCTGGGCAACCACGACGAGTCGAACCAGCGCTTCTACGAACAGTTTAACATGAACGGCGAGGAGTATTACGTCATCAAGCGCGGCGACGTCAGCTTCTACGCCCTCAACAGCAACTACATGGACAAGCGGCAGTTGAAGTGGCTCGAAGAGAAGCTCTCGAACGACGACTCCAAGTGGAAGGTGACCTTCTTCCACCACCCGCCCTACTCTTCGGGCGGCAAGCACGGCTCCTCGACGAGTTTGCGTGAGGTGATCGAACCCGTCTTCCTGAAGCACGGCGTCAACGTCGCCTTCACCGGCCACGAGCACTTCTACGAGCGCGTCAAGCCGCAGAAGGGCGTCTATTACTTCATCTCCGGCGCGGGCGGTAAACTCCGCAAAGGCGACGTGAGGAGCAACTCGCCGCTGACCGCGAAGCACTTCGACACCGACCTGTCCTTCATGCTCGTCGAGGTGGCGGGCGACGAGATGCACTTCCAGGTCGTCACCCGCACGGGCGAGACCGTCGATTCCGGCGTCATCAGGAGGCCGCGGAAGGCGAACGCCGCGTCCTCGAAGTAGCCGGGTTCAATACGACAGACTGAAACGCGGGGGCCGCACCGAACGACGAGTCGGTGCGGCCTCCCGCGTTTTCTTTACCTTCACGCCCGGCCTGCGCTCTCCGCGCGCCGCGTCACAGAGTCTTCGCGTCGATGACGAAGCGGTACTTCACGTCGCCCTTGACCGTGCGCCCGTAAGCCTCGTTGATCTGATCGGCGCCGATCACTTCCACGTCCGCGGTGATGCCGTGTTCGGCGCAGTAGTCGAGCATCTCCTGCGTCTCGCGTATGCCGCCGATGAGCGAGCCTGCGAGCGTGCGCCTCCGCATGATGAGCGAGAACGCGCTCACCTCCAGCGGCTTTTCGGGCACGCCGACGAGCACCATCGCGCCGTCGCGGCGCAGCAGGTCGAGGTACAGGTTCGGGTCGTGCGGGGCGGAGACCGTGTCGATCACGAAGTCGAAGCTCCCGGCCAGGGCTTCGAGCGCCTGCGGGTCTTTCGTCACGACGAAGTCGTGCGCGCCGAGCGAGCGCGCGTCTTCCTCCTTCGAGGGTGAGGTGCTGAAGACCGTAACTTTCGCGCCCATCGAGGCGGCCAGCTTGACGGCCATGTGGCCGAGGCCGCCCAGGCCCACGACGCCGACCCGCTGGCCCGGCCCGACCTTGTAGCGGCGCAGCGGCGAGTAGGTCGTGATGCCGGCGCAGAGCAGCGGCGCGACGCCCGCGAGCGGCTGGCCGTCGCGGACGCGCAGCACGTAGTTTTCGTCCACGACGATCTGCGTGGAGTAGCCGCCGTAGGTCGGCGTCTGCCCGTCGCGCTCGGTCGAGTTGTAGGTCTGTACCGACCCGGCGTCGCAGAACTGCTCCTCGCCCTCGCGGCAGCTCGCGCACTCGCGGCACGAATCGACGAAGCACCCGACGCCGACCGTGTCGCCCTCTTTGAAGCGCGTCACCTCCGCCCCTGCGTGCGCCACGCGCCCGACGATCTCGTGGCCCGGCACCATCGGGTAGGTCGAGTTGTCCCACTCGTTGCGCGCCTGGTGTATGTCCGAGTGGCAGATGCCGCAGTAGAGAATCTCGATGAGCACGTCGCGCGGGCCTACGTCGCGGCGCGCGAAGTCGAACGGCCCGAGCGGCGCTTCGGGGCCTGTGGCAGCGTAGCCGCGTGTCTGAAGCATTCGTCTCCCCCTGTTTCTTTCGCGTTGAATGGCTTGGACGAATGAAAACACGCGCGGGCCGGCGGCACAAGCGGCGGCGCGCGCGCCGGCTTTTCACGCGCCCTGCGCCGCGGTGTTAATCTCGCGGAGGGCCGTTGTGGTTAAGGCCGGCGGTGTTCACGTCGCTAAGTCCGGGGCCGAGGTGACTCATGTTCGAGATGAGAGCGGTCGGGTACGTGCGCAGCCCTTACGCCGACACGTCGCAGGTTCCGAAGGGGCGCGGCGCGAAGCACGAGGCCGAAGGGCTGATCGAGGTGCTGACGGAGTTCGAGGCGGGCCTCACAGACATAGAGGGCTTCTCGCACCTCTTCGTCATCTGGGCCTTCCACCGCGCCGAAGGCTACGAGCTGACGGGGCCGACGCCGACGGACGAGCGCCCGCACGGCGTCTTCGCCACGCGCTCGCCGCGCCGGCCGAACCCCCTGGGCCTGACGGTCGTGCGCCTGCTCTCGCGCGACGGCCCGGTCTTGCGCGTCGCCGGCCTCGACATGCTCGACGGCACGCCCGTCCTCGACATCAAGCCCTACCTCTCAAACGTCCCGCCCGAAGAGTTGCGCCGCGGCTGGCTCGACGAAGTCGGCGCGTGAGGCCCGGGCCTCAGCGGCGCGGAGGGGCCGCACACAAGAAAGAGAGGCGGGCGTCGTCGGACGCCCGCCTCTCTTTTCTGAAAACTCCGCGTAGGACTCGAATCCGCGACGCCCACGTTATCGGGTGAGCCGCGAGGGCCGCGCGTTCAGTTCGGCGAGGCCGTGGCGGCGCGTGGTCGTCGGCGGGTGGCTCACCTGAAGTTGCTGATGAGCACCACGTCGCTCGTCTGTGTGCCGCGGGCGAGGGCGAGTTGTTTGCCGTCGCGCGAGAAGTCGAACCAGAAGATGCTGTCGGACTTGAAGTCTGTGAGCTGTCTGGGCGGGCCGCCGGCGGCGGGCAGGGCGTAGATTTGGCCGGCCTCGCCGCGGTTGTCTATGTAGGCGATGGCTTTCCCGTCGGGCGTCCAGCGCAGCACGGGGCCGAGCCGGAACGGCGGCTCGGCGATCCTGGTGATGGGGCCGCCCTCGATAGGGATTTGGCCGATGCTCATGCCGCGCGTGCCCAGCAGGAAGTACTGGAAAGCGATCTGTTTACCGTCCGGCGAGACGGCCGGGTGCTCCTCCCAGTACTCGTTGTTCAGCTCCACGCGCTCGCCCCCGTCCACGCGCGCGCGCCACAGCGCAGGTATCCCCTTCGCGCCCGTGCCCGAATAGACGAGCCACCGCCCGTCGGGCGAAATGGTGAAGCGCAGCACGGTCGCGGCGATCAGTTGGCGGGGGTTGCCGCCGTCGGTGTCCATGCGCCAGATGCCGAACTCGTCGCCGCGGTCGGAGAGGAAAAGGATTGAACTCCCGTCGGGTGTGACCTGCGGGTAGAAGTTCTGGCGGGCGTCCGAGGTCAGTTGTTTCTGCGTGCCCCGCTCGGTGTCGAGCAGCCAGATGTCGCGGTTGCCGCTCGCGTTCGAGCCGTAAACGATCTTTCCGTCGGGCGTCCAACTGATGCCCCAACTGCCGTCGGCCTTGCCCGTGCCGGAGGTGACGGCGCGCGCTTCCGAGGCGGGCCTGCCCGCGGGCATGACCCAGAGGTCTGTGTCGCGGGCCGACTGCACGACCGCCATCGTCTGCGCGTCCCCGCTCAGGCTCATGCCGTGGTACTCGTTCAGATCGTTGGTGACGCGGTGGGCCTCGCCCGAAGGGTAGGCGACGCGCCAGACCTGCGACTGCGGCGACGACTGATCGCGCGCCGACAGCATGAGGCCGCTGCCGTCCGGCAGCCACGCGAGGCTGTCTATGTTCGACCAGCGCTGCGTCCCGATCTGCCGCTCGGCCCCGCCCTCCAACTGCACTTCGAGCAGCGAGAGCGTGTCGTTGGGCCTGCCCAGCGCGCAGATCAGCACCCTGCCGTCGGGCGACCACGCGGGCGCGGTCGGGCGCGCGGGGGTGGCGAACAGCTCGGCCCCCCTGTGCGTCGTGACGATCCGCTCGCCCGTGCCGTCCGCGTTGGCGACGATCACGGTGCTGTCCCCCACCGCGGGGCTGTGGTTGCGCACGAAGGCTATGCGCTTGCCGTCGGGCGAAAAACTGATCGGGCTGAAAGGGTCTCTAATCAGCTTCTGCGCGTCGCCCCCCAGCGCCGGGATGCGCAGCACCCACTCGCCCTCCCCCGCCTTCCGGGCGCGGTAGTAGAGGTAGTTGCCGTCGGGCGAGAAGGTCATGCCGCGGACGATGAAATCGTCCGGCTCGACGATCCTGATGTCGCGCCCCGTCGCCACCTGCCTGATCCAGACGCTCGCCGTCCCGCCGTCCTGCACCGGCCCGCCGCGGGTCTCGATGTTGAGGTAGGCCACGTACTTGCCGTCGGGCGAGACGGTCGCGTCGGACGCGCGGCCCGTGGTCGTCAGCCGCGTCAGCCTCATCCGACCGAAGGAGACGGGCGAGCCGTCGGCGGCCTGCGCCCCCCCGGCGTCGTCCCGGCGCGTGAGCACGAGCAGCAGTGCCGCGCCGCCGACGGCTATGAGTATGAGCGCCGCGGCGACGACGATGACCCCCGTCTTATGTCTCTTGAGTTCGCCGACCAGATACTCTGCGCTGCTGGTCGGGCGCGCCGCCGCCTCGGCGGTCGGGGCGGCCGGCGGCGCGGCCTGTTTCGTCGCCGCGCCGGTCAATGCCCCGGTCTGATTCAACTCCGAAGGGGCCGGGCGCGGGGGCGCGGGCTGGCGTTGCAGTTCCTGTTGGAGTTCCTCCAGCTCAAGCGCCACGTCCTTGATCGACTGGTATCGCTTCTCCGGGTCTTTCTGTAGGCAGCGGCGCACGATCCGCTCCAGGTCGGCGGGCGCGTGCGGGATAGCCTCCCTGATCTGCGGCGTCGGCGCGTGGACGATCTTGTGCAGCGAGTCGAGCGCGTCCGCGCCCTCGAAAGCCTTCCTGCCCGTGGCCGCCTCGTAGAGGATGCAGCCGAAGGAGAAGATGTCGGAGCGGTGGTCGATCTCCCGCACGCGCCCCTGCGCCTGCTCCGGCGACATGTAGCCGGCCGTGCCCATCACCATGCCGGGCAGCGACTGCGGCGCGAGCACGGCCGTCGCCGCCTCGCTCCCGCCCCCGCCGTCCGCGCCCCCCGGCGGCACGAACTGCTTCGCCAGCCCGAAGTCGAGCACCTTGGCGAAGCCGTCGCGCGTCACCATGACATTGTCGGGCTTGAGATCGCGGTGAACTACGCCGGCGGCGTGCGCCTTCGTCAGCCCCTCGGCCGCCTGCCGCAGGTAGTTGAGGAGCTTCGGCAGCGGGTCGCGCTCGCGGTGAATCCTCTGGCCGAGCGTCTCGCCCTCGACGTACTCCATCGCGATGAAGTAGCGCCCGTCCGCCTCGCCGAGGTCGTAAACGGTGACGATGTTCGGGTGGTTGAGCGCGGACGCGGCGCGCGCCTCGCGCGTGAACATGCTGGCGCGCCGCTCGTCTCCGGCAAGGTAGTCTGGCAGGAACTTCAACGCCACCTTACGCCCGAGCCTCGTGTCCCGCGCGAGGTAAACGTCGCCCATGCCGCCCGAGCCGAGGCGCGCGAGCACCTGGTAGTGCGCGAATGACTGCCCGGCGAGCGACGCGCCGTCGCCGCCGCCGTGCCCGGCGGCGACCGCCGCGGCCGGCTCGGCCATGAAGTCGGGCGCCTCCTCGTGCGACGCGAGCATCGCCTCGACCTCCCGCCGCAGCCCTTCGTCCCCGCCGCAGGCCGCGTCGAGGAACGCGCGGCGCTCGCCCGCGCCGCGCAGCAGCGCCGCCTCGAAGACGCTCGTGATCTGGTGCCAGCGTTCTGGGGTCATAACAGGGGGCCGTTAGCTGTTGCCGCCGGCCGGAACCGGGCCGCCCGCACCGTCCAACTTCCGGCCCCGCTCCGGTTCCCGGTTCTGCTAACGGCTAACGGCTCGCGGCTCGCTTCCCACCCGCCACGGTCTTATGCAGCCAGGCTTTGGCGACCGTCCAGTCGCGCTCGACCGTGGTGTCCGAGACGCCGAGCGCCTCGGCCGCCTCCTCCGTCGTGAGCCCGCCGAAGAATTTTAGCTCGACGACGCGGGCCCGGCGCGGATCGACTTCGGCCAGGGCGGCGAGGGCCTCGTCGAGCGCGACGAGGTTGGGGGCGCGCTCGTCCGCTATCCCCTCGGCCTCGCCGAGCGTGACCTGCAGCGCGCCGCCGCCGCGCTTCTGGTACTTACGGCGGCGCGCGTGATCGACGAGGATGCGCCGCATCTGCTGCGCGGCGATGGCGAGGAAGTGCGCGCGGTTCTGCCAGCGGACGCGCCGCTGCCCGACGAGTTTGAGGTACGCCTCGTTGACGAGCGCCGTGGTCTGTAGCGTGTGGCCCGGCCGCTCGCCGCGCATGTAGCCGCGCGCCAGGCGGCGCAGCTCCGCGTTGACGAGCGGCATGAGCTGGTCGAGCGCGGCCCGGTCGCCGTCGCCCCAAGCGACGAGCAGGCCGGTGATGTCCTTCGGCGGCGCCTCACCCATTCGGTACACCCGCGCCGGCGCGGGCCGGCCCTTCACAGCCCCCTTGCGCCGTCGGGCCCCGCCGGGCGGCGTGCGAAAGAAGCTTGAAAACGGCGTGGGGGGATTTCAAACCGGTTCCCGCGTAAACGAGTGGGGGACGAAAACCGGTAGAGAGCGCGGCGGAGACGCTGGATCGGGGCGCGCATATTTTAGCCCCGCCCGCCGCCGTCGCGCAAAAAATAATGATCGGATGAGAAAGGAAGCTTGCCATGAGATTGAGTAACCGTGTGCTGTTTGCGTCCGCGCTCGTGCTGCTGGCGGCCTCGCCCGCCGCCTTAGGCCAGGGGACTTACTCCGGGGGGGCCGGGAGCGCGGCCGGCGCGCCGAAGGCCGGCGTCGCGGAGGAGATACTGCGGCTGGAGCGGGAGTACGCCGAGGCTTCCAAGCGCGGCGACGCCGAGGCGTACGAGCGCCTGCACAGTGAAGACTTCAGGATGACGGCGCGCGGCCGCGTGACGGAGAGGGCCGAGTTGATGGCCCGCGTCAGGGACAGGAGCCGCCCGCGCGACGTGGTCGAGTCGCTGACCGAGGACGACGTGCGCGTGCGCGACTACGGCCAGACGGTCGTCACCACGGGCCGCTGGAGGCGCGTGAGCAAAAGCCCGGAGGGTAAGGATACGAGCGCCGAGGGCCACTTCACGCGCGTCTGGATCAGGCGCGGCACGGGTTGGCAGTTGGCCGTCGCGCACTATTCGCCCGTGGCCCGGCCAGCCGCCCAGCGGTAGTGACCGGGGGCGGGCCGGCGGTGGCCGCCGCGCCGGGTCAGGCGACAGACTGTGAACCAGGACGAAGGAGGAAGAACGTGCAGACGCGATTGGCTCGTCAGAAGCGTTTAGGGAGACTCGGCAAAGGGGAGGCGGGGCGTCAGGCCTCGCAGAGCGCCTGCGCCGACCACGGGTGGACTCTCGCTTCGTCCGCGGAGAGGGGGGCGGCGGGCGGCGCCTTTTTCGCGATCCGGCGGTAGGTGTCGAGCAGGATAGGCATCACGGCACGCGGCGAGAACAGCTCCTCATACCTTTGCGCCGCCTGCTCGCCCATGCTCGCCCGCTCGCGCGCGTCGGCCGCCAGACGGGCGAGCGCGGCGGCGAGCGCCGCCACGTCGCCGGGCGGGACGAGCAGCCCGACCTCGCGCGTCACGACGTCGGGGACGCCGCCGACCGCCGAGGCGATGACGGGCAGCCCGTGAGACATGGCCTCGACGATGGCGTTCGGCGTCCCCTCCGCCAAAGACGGCAGCACGAAAACATCCAGGCCCTCCATGAAAGACTTGCGCTGTTCGGGCCGCGTATAGACTCCGGTGAACTCGCAAACGTTTGCGACGCCCAGCTCGCGGGCGCGCTCCCAGACCTTCTGACGTAGGGAGCCTTCGCCGGCTATTCTGAGCCGCAGTCGCCGGTCGGCGCGCGCGGCCGCGGCGAAGGCTTCGAGCAGAACCAGAGCGCCTTTCAGGTGCTCGATCCGCGAGGCGAAGCCGACGTTGATCTCGTCCGCGCGAGCGCGCCGCCCGTTCGCCCCGCCGCGCAGATCGTCGGCCATGATCGGGAGCACGGACACGTCCTGCGCGAGCAGCAGACGCTCGCGGCACTTCTGCGCGAGCAGAGGCGAGAGCGCCGACACCTCCGCGCAGAGCGGCAGCACGGTCGTGAACTGTTCGTAATAGGCCTCGTATTCCGGCGGGTCGAAGGGCGTGCCCACCTCCTGATACATGACGGGGACGCCCGCCGCGTGCGCCGCCTCGATCAGCACCATCGCCGAAGGGTCGGGCGTGATGACGTGAACCACGTCGGGGCGCTCCTGCTCGAAGAAGTCGCGGCAGCGCCCGCTGTAGCGCGAGGCGATTCTGGTGGCGGCCCGCCGCGACTGTTCGCGCACCAGCCTCCGCGACGTGGGGAGCGCCCGGAGCAGCGAGCGCGCGAACCTCCTCCCCGCCCCGAGCGAGGCGCCGACGCGCGGGCTGGCGAGGGTGCTGACCGGGACGCCGGCGTCGCGCAGGCGGACGTAATACTGGTCTTCGGCGTGGTGCGGATAGACGAGGAGCACGGAAACCGCGTGGCCGCTCCGGCGCAGTTGTGTTGCGTACGTGACGAGCGTCTGGTCGGCCCCGCTGACCGGCCCCAAAAACTGCCCCTTGCAGAGCATGACCTTCATGTTCGCTTCCGTTCCCCGATCCGCCTACGAGATGCGTCCGATCCCCATTAACGCCGCCAGCGAAAACTCCGCCGGCAGAAGCTTGTAGCCGAAGTCCCCGCGGCGCGCGCCGCGCCCAGCGGGTGAAGTCCCAGCGCGGTCGCCGCGTTCCTCCGCGCGCTCCCAAGATGCCCGCCGGCGAGCGCGCGAAGCGTCTCGAAGGCTAGATGCCCCCCCATGCTCTCCGAGAAGCGCCGCGCCGCCGCGCGCCTCGCCTCCGCCGGGGCGGCAGACGCGCGCCTGAGCTTGAGCCATTTACAGCGAAACTGCCGCGTCGCCATCGTAACTATCTCGTCGGCGCGCGACGTGCCCTGCCCCGATCCCGGCGCTGACCTGCGCCAGATCATCACGGGCCGCTCAAGGGCGGCGACGGGGTAGAGCGCGGCGATGCGCACCCACAAATCCCAATCATCCACGCCGGGCACGGAAGCGTCGAGCATGCCGGCGCGCAGCAGACAGGCGCGGCGGAAGACGGCCGACCCGCACGGGATGAAGTTACGACCCAGGAGTTCCCAGAAGACCTCGCCCCGCGGGCAACGCTCCGGGTAAGCGCGGAGCGCGCCCTCGCCCTCCCGGCCGCTGATCAGAGCGCGCCCGTAAACGAGTCCCGCCTCGGGCGCGGCGTCGAGCGCCGCGACCTGCAAGTCCAGCGACCCGGGCAGCCGCACGTCGTCGTCGTCGAGGAAGCTGATGTACTCGCCCGTGCTGCTAAGTATGCCGACGTTGCGCGCCCCGGCCACGCCCTGGTTGCAGTCGAGCCGGACGTAGCGGACGCCTTCGAGGGAGCGGCAGACCTCCGCGGTCTCGTCCCCGGAGGCGTCGTCCACGACCACCACCTCGACGCCGCGGCCCGCCCCGCGCGCGCTCTCGACGGCGCGCGGCAGAAGGTGCGGCCGGCTGTGCGTCGGGATGATGATGCTGACGTTCGGGGCTGGCACTCTCGTAAGTCGGCGGCGCACCCGGATAGGCGGCGGCCCGTCCCGGCGCGCCTCGCCGTCAGGCGGCGGGCGGGGCCATGTGTTCCGCGTAACGGGCGAGAACCGCCTGGGCCGGCCCGTCTTCCACGAGCCGGCCCGACTCGATGAAGAGGACGCGCCGGCACAGATCGCCGACCGTGCCGAGGTTGTGGCTGACGAAAAAGACCGTGTGGCCCTTGCGGCTGATCTCGCGCATCTTGGCGAAGCACTTCCGCTGGAAGGCCGCGTCGCCGACGGCCGTCACCTCGTCGAGCAGCAGTATGTCCGGCTCGACGTGCGCGGCGACAGAGAAGGCGAGCCGCACGTGCATGCCCGACGAGTATTGCTTGACGGGCATGTCGAGAAACTGCTCGACCTCGGCGAACGCCACGATCTCGTCGAACTTACGCCTGATCTCCGCGTAGTGCATGCCGAGGATCGTGCCGTTGAGGTAAACGTTTTCGCGGCCCGTGAGGTCGGGGTGGAAGCCCGTCCCGACCTGCAGCAAACTCCCCACGCGGCCGTACACGTCCACCTCGCCCGCCGACGGCCGCGTGATCCGCGAGAGGATTTTCAGCAGCGTCGATTTGCCCGCGCCGTTGCGGCCGACGACGCCGACGACCTCGCCCGGCTCGACCTCGAAGCTCACGCCGCGGAGCGCCCACAGCCGCCCGCGGCCCGCCCGCGCTTCGCCCCTCATCCGCCGCACGGGCGCGCTGAGCGCCGAGCCGAAAGCGTCGAGAATGCTCGCCCCGGCGGGGCGAGGCCGGGCGAGGCCGTACCACTTGCTCAACTCCCTGACGCTGACGCTCGGCCTCATCCCCGCCCCCTCAGATCGAATCCGCGAACTCGTCCTCCATGCGCCGGAACGAGAAGGAAGTATAGATGACGAGGGCCGCCGTGACGCCCGCGGAGGCGAGCAGCGCGCCGCGGTTGATCGGCAGCCCGAAGAGCGCGGCGCGGAAGTTTTCGACCCCCCCGGCCAGCGGGTTCAGGTAGTAAGCCCACCTCCACTTTTCGGGAACCAGCCCCGAAGGGTAGAGGATCGGGGAGGCGAACATCCAGAGTTGCAGCAGCACGGGGAGCACCGTCCCCACGTCCCTGTAGCGTATGTGGAGCGACGCGAACAACGCCCCTAGCGCGGCCGCCAGCAGGACGAGATTGAGGACGACGAGCGGCCACAGCAGAGCGCCCGCGGCGGGGGGGCGCACGCCGTAGTAGAGCATCATGGCGAGGAGGGCGACGAACGCGATGACGAAGTCGGCCAGCCGCACGCCGACGGCCGCCGCCGGCAGGATCAGGCGCGGGAAGTAGATCTTACTCACCAGATCGGCGTTGGTGACCAGGCTGTAGCTCGCGCCGAGGACGGCGTTGGAAAAGAACGTCCACGGCAGCAGCCCCGCGTAGAGGAAGAGTGGGTAGGGGATGCCGTCGGTCTGCGGCCGCGCCATCAGCCCGAGGAAGGCCGCCAGCACCAGCGTCATCATCAGCGGCTGGAGCACGACCCACGTCGCGCCGAGCAGCGTCTGGTGATACCGCAGCTTGAGGTCGCGCAGGACGAGCAGCAGGAGCAACTGCCGGTGCTCCCACACCTCGCCGAGATCGACGGGCGCCCACGGCTTATTCGGCCTGATGCGGACGGACGGCTCGGCCGGCGGGCGGGAGGCCGCGAGGGCGACGCCCAGTTGTTCGTGCGGGATGCGACCCGCTTCCTCGTTGACCCTCATCTTCCCTCGGCGCGCTTACCTCTCCGCGGCCCCGCGGCCGTCCGTCCCGCCGGCGTGAAGGCCGGCCGCAATTTGATAACGCGGGTCAGGGCCGGCCGTGTCGTGGGACGCGCGTGCGGGCGCGTCAGGCGGCGGCTGCCTGTAACGAACCTTGAGGCCGCGCTCGGTGAGTTTCGGGGGCTGGCCTGTAAAGTCAGATTTCTTAATTCACCTTCCGGACGCTTTCAATCTAGGTGCGGGCGGCGGGCGCGTCAAGTCCGGCGGCGCGGGCGTGCGGCGCGGACGGGCGGTGGCGCTTGCCAACGTCCGCACGGCAAACTATAAATCACAACGCAAGGACATACTTTTTCGCCCGGCGCACCCGCCGCCGATCCCGAATGCCCGACTTCAACCCCCTCGCACACCCGGTCTGCCTCTCCTACCCGCTGAGGCTCGCGCCCACCGCGTGGGCCGCGCACGTCCCGTTCGCGATGTTCCTCGCTGACGCGCTGCGGCCGCGCACGCTCGTCGAGCTGGGCACCTTCACGGGCGTCTCTTACTGCGCCTTCTGCCAGGCGGTGCGCGAGCTGGGCCTCGACGCGCGCTGCTACGCCGTCGATACGTGGGAGGGCGACGAGCACAGCGGCTTCTACGGCGAGGAGGTGTTCGCAGACCTGCGCGCGCACCACGATCCGCTTTACGGCGGGTTCTCCTCGCTCGTGCGGAGCACCTTCGACGAGGCGCTCGCCCATTTCGCCGACGGCTCGATAGACCTCCTCCACCTCGACGGCTGCCACACGTTCGAGGCCGCCCGCCACGACTTCGAAAGCTGGCTGCCGAAGATGAGCGAGCGCGGGGTCATGCTGCTGCACGACACGAACGTGCGCGAGCGCGGCTTCGGGGTCTGGAAGCTCTGGGAGGGGATCAAACGCTCGCACCCCGTCCACTTCGAGTTCGCTCACGAGCACGGCCTGGGCGTCGTCGCCGTGGGCGGCAGCCCGCCCGAGGCGTTGCGCCGTTTGGCGGCCGCGCCTGAAGGGGACGCCGCGCTCGTCCGGCAGTTCTTCGATCAACTGGGCCAGCGGCTCAGGGTCAGGCTCGACCTCAAGCACCGGATCGAAACGCTCGATTGGCAGTTGGAAGATAAGGCGCGCGCCGTCGGCGAAAAGGAGCGGGAGATAGAGGGGCGGGACAGAACGATTCGGGAGAAGGACGAGGTCATCAGGGAGCAGGGCAGGAAGGTAGAGGAGAGGGAGCGGGCCGTCGAAGCCGTCGGCGTGCAACTGGCGGCCCGCGAGAATTACCTGCGGGACATCCTCGGCTCGAAAGCGTGGCGCGTGGTGTCGCGCTACTGGCGGCTGAGGAGCAGCCTCTCGCAGACGCTCCCGGCGCTCGGCAGCCGCGTCTCCTCGCTCCGCGCGGGCCGCGCGCCGCGCAACGGGCACGCGCCCGCCGCGTCGCGCGATGATTTCTACCGGACGCTCACCCTGCTGCCGGCGCCGAAGCAGGACGAGCTGGCGGCCGTTATCGACAACGCCCCGCCGGCCGTCGCGCCGCGCGCCGCCGACGTCGTCTGCTTCTCGCTCATCGACTGGGAGTTCCGCTACCAGCGCCCGCAGCAGATCATGACGCAGTTCGCGGCGCACGGCCACAGGGTCTTCTACATCAGGCTCGACCACTTCCTGCCCGCCGCCGCCAGCCCTCGCTTCTCGGTGCGGGAGTTGAAAGAGAACCTTTACGAGATCAGGCTGGCCGCGGCTCGCCACCAGTGGGTGAACCAGGAGGCCCTCGACGGCCGGAACGCGGAGGCGCTGCTCGCCTCGCTCGACGAACTGCGCCGCGCGGTCGGGATCGACGAGGCCGTCGCCTACGTGCAGATCCCCTCGTGGGCGGAGGCGGCCCTGGCCGCCAAGCGCCGCTGGGGGTGGCGCGTGGTTTACGACTGCATGGACGAGTGGGAGGGCTTCCCCGGCGTGGGCCTCTCGGTCACGGAGGCCGAGCCGCGGCTCGTGCGCGACTGCGACCTGCTCGTCGTCACGGCCCAGCGCCTCCGCGAGAAGTGGCACTCGCGCTCAGGCCCCGCGGTGCTGGCCCGCAACGCCGTGGACTTCGACTTCTACGCCGAACGCTACCGCCCGAACGCGCTGCTTCGGGACTGCCGCGCCCCCGTGGTCGGCTACTACGGAGCCATCGCCGGCTGGTTCGACGTCGGACTGGTGGCCCACGCCGCGCGCTCGCGCCCCGACTACACCTTCGTCCTGCTCGGCGGCGTCTTCGACGTGGACGTCTCCGAGCTGGAGTCGCTCCCGAACGTGCGCCTGCTCGGGCAGCAGCCCTACGAGCTGATGCCGCAGTACCTCTACCACTTCGACGCGTGCCTCATCCCGTTCCGCGTCAACGAAATTACGGACGCGACCGACCCGGTCAAGATGTACGAGTACCTGAGCGCGGGCAAGCCGGTCGTCTCGGTCGCGCTGGCCGAACTGGAACCGTTCCGCGAGTACCTCTACCTGGCCGGGGGCCGCGACGAGTTCGTCGCGCAACTCGACCGTGCGGTGGCCGAAAGCGATCCGGCGCTGCCGGCGCGGCGGCGCGAGTTCGCCGCGCGCAACTCCTGGCCCGAGCGATACCGGACAATCGCCGGCGCGCTGGCGGAGGCGACGCCGCTGGCCTCGATCATCGTCGTCACCTACAACAACCTCGCCTACACCAAGCTCTGCCTGGAGAGCGTGCTGCGTAACACGGAGTACCCGGCCTACGAGGTCGTCGTCGTCGATAACAACTCGACGGACGGCACGCACGCCTACCTGCGCTACCTGGCCGCGCGCCACCCGCGCTTGCGCGTCCGCTTGAACGGCCGGAACGAGGGGTTCGCGCGGGCGAACAATCAGGGGGCCGCGCTGGCCTCGGGCGAGTATCTGGTGCTCCTCAACAACGACACGGTCGTGCCGCCGGGGTGGCTCGGCCGCCTGCTGCGCCACCTGCATGATCCGTCCGTGGGGATGGCCGGCCCCGTCACCAACTTCGCGGGCAACGAGGCGAAGATCGACGCCCCGTACCGCACGTGGGCCGAGATGGAGGAGTTCGCGCGGCGGCGCGCGTGGGCGCACGACGGCCTGCGCGCCGACATTCACGTGCTGGCGATGTTCTGCGTCGCGCTGCGCCGACGCACCTTCGACGAGACGGGGCCGCTCGACGAGCAGTTCGGCGTCGGCATGTTCGAGGACGACGACTACGCGCAGCGGCTGAGGGCGGCCGGCTACCGCGTCGTCTGCGCCGCGGACGTGTTCGTCCACCACTTCGGACAGGCGTCGTTCAAGAAGCTCATCGAGACGGGAGAGTACGAAAGGATTTTCGAGGACAACCGCCGCCGCTACGAGTCGAAGTGGAAGGTGCGCTGGATACCGCACCGGCACGGGCCGCTCGACTTCGGTGCGCCGCCCGGCTAGCGCCGCGGTTCCGGGCGGCCGGGGGGCGACGCGCCCTCCCCGGAGCGCCCGCGATGAATTTGCGCCCCGCACGCCCCCGAAAGATTCAGCCCCACGCCGCACATGCTTTTTACGGAGCCGCTGTTCCTCTTCCTGTTCCTGCCAGTCCTGCTGGCTCTGTACTACGGCCTGCCGCGGCGGCTGCGTAACCCGCTGCTGCTGGCCGCGAGCCTGCTGTTTTACGCGTTCGGTGCCGGGGGGAGCACCCCGGTTCTGCTGGCCTCGATCCTGCTGAACTACCTGTGCGGGGCGGCGCTCGCCCGCCCGGCGAGCGGGTGCGGGCGCAAGCTCGTGCTCTGGCTCGGGCTGGCCGGCAACCTCGCGCTCTTGGGGTCGTTCAAGTACGCGGGCTTCTTCGTTAACAACCTGAATCTGGTTGCGAAGGCCGCGGGCCTCGCGCCCTTCGGGCCGCCCGCGCTGGCGCTGCCCCTCGGCGTCTCCTTCTTCACGTTCATGGGGATGTCGTACCTCTTCGACGTGTACCGGAGGCAGGCCGAGCCGCAGTCGAGGCTGGACAATTTCGCCCTGTACATGGCGCTCTTCCCGCACCTCATCGCCGGCCCCATCGTCAGGCTGCCGGAGATCGCGCGCGAGTTGGTCGGGCGGCGGGTCGGCATGGACGACTTCGCCGAGGGGGTGAGGAGGTTCGTCGTCGGGCTCGGCAAGAAGGCCATCATCGCCGACACGCTCGCGCGGGCCGTCGATCCCATCTTCGCCGTGCCGACGGAACAGCTCACGGCGGGCGTCGCGTGGCTGGGCATCGCCTGCTACACGCTCCAAATCTACTTCGACTTTTCGGGCTACTCGGACATGGCCGTCGGGCTGGCGCGGATGTTCGGCTTCCGCTTCCCCGAAAACTTCAACTACCCTTACGTCGCCCAGTCCGTGACCGACTTCTGGCGGCGCTGGCACATCACGCTCTCGACGTGGTTCCGCGACTACGTCTTCTTCCCGCTGAGCGTCGGGCGCTGGCGGCGGCGGCTCTACCTGAACCTGCTCGCCGTCTTCCTCCTCTGCGGGCTGTGGCACGGCGCGGGGTGGGGCTTCGTCATCTGGGGGCTGTACCACGGCCTGTTCCTCGTCTTCGAGCGGGCGGGGCTGGCCGCGTGGCTGGGGCGTCGCCCGGCCTTCGTCCGGCACGCCTACACGCTCCTCGTGGTCATGCTCGGGTGGAGTTTTTTCCGCACGGCCTCGGGGCGGCGGGGCGCGGAGTTTCTGGCGGCGCTCGGCGGGTTCGCGCGCGGCACGGGGGCCGAGCAGCATGCAGGGATGTACCTGAACGCGGAAGTGCTGCTGGCCCTGGCCGCCGGGGCGGTGGGCTGTCTGCCGGTCGTCCCGTTTCTGCGGCGGCGTTACGAGACGTGGAACGAGCGCCGCGCGGGGGCGGCCGTCCTCCTCCTCGACTCCGGCCTCAGGCTGGCCCGCTCGGCCGCGCTGGGCTTCATCTTTCTGGCGTCCGCCGCCCTCTCGGCGGCGAGCACGTACAGGCCGTTCATCTACTTCAGGTTTTGAGTCGTGAGCGAGCCGACCGGGAAGCACCGCCGCACGCTCGGCCGCGTCGAGGACGCGGCCCTCGCCGCGTCATTCCTCGTGGCGATCTGGCTCCCGCTCGCCGGCATGATCCTCTCGCGCGACGCGGCGGCCGGCTCGGCCGAGAAACGTAACATGGCCGCGGTGCCGCCGCGCCCGCGCGGCTGGCGCGAGCTGGCCGACTTCCCCGTGGGGTTCGGCAAATACTTCAAAGACAACTTCGGCTTCCGCCGCGAGCTGATCGGCTGGCACGCCTCGTGGAAGGTGAAGTGGCTGCGGGTCTCCACCTCGCCGGACGTGCTCATAGGTAAGGACGGGTGGCTGTTCTACGCGGGCGACGGCACCTTGGGGTCTGACAACTCGCTCCCGCCCTTCACGCCGGGGCAGTTGGCGCACTGGCGATCCGTAATCGAGGCGCGGCGCGACTGGCTGAAGCGGCGCGGGATCGGCTACCTGTTCGTCATCGTTCCGGAGAAGCACACCATCTACCCCGAGTACATGCCGCCGGGGGCGGGGGGCGCCGGCAAGCAGTCGAGGCTCGATCAGTTGACGGCTCACCTCAGGGAGAACTCTGATCTCGAAGTCGTCGATCTCAGGCCGGCGTTGCGCCGAGCGAAGACTGCGCACGAGGTCTACCTGCGCACGGACACGCACTGGAACGGCCGCGGCGCGTTCGCTAGCTACCAAGCCATCGTCGGCGAGCTGTCGAAGTCCTTCCCCGCCGTAGAACCCATGTCGGCTGCCGACTGCACAGTAACTACTCGACCGTTCTCGGAAGGCGACCTGGCCTTCCTGATGGGTCTCGGCAATCAGTACGGGGAGGAGGCCCCCTACGTGGCTCCGAGAGTCCCGGCTTTCAGGTTGGAGGGCGATCTCTCGGTCATCACCGCCCGGCCCGTTATCAGCGAGCGCGCGGGTGCGGGCCTTCCCCGGCTCGTCATGTTCCGCGATTCGTTCGCGACCGCCCTCATCCCTTTACTATCGCAGCACTTCAGCCGCGCCGTTTACAGCACCGGCTACCAGCACAGGTTCGACCCCGCGCTGGTCGAGCGCGAACGCCCCGACGTCGTCCTTCAGGAGATGGGCGAGCGCTTCCTCGCGCTCGACCCGCCCGCGGAAGTTCTACCGAACCCCTGAGGGAGGGGACGGAAGACGAAAGTGGTAGGCTCACGCCTCCACGCCGACGGCGTAGGCGGTCGTGATCATCTGCCGCACGGTCTCAAGGTCTTGCGGGCTGACGCGCGACGCCGGGATCCGCCTCTTCGTCACCCGCTCAAGTTCGAGGAGCACGTCGATCATGGCGAAGGAGTCGAGCAGGCCGGACGAGACGAGCGCCGTGTCCTCGTCGAGCTTCAGGGACGGGTCGCGGATCACCTTGCCCCTCAGGAAGTCGAGCATGGCGCGGGCCTCGGGTGTGTCAGTCATGCGTGCTCCCCTCTGTCGAATCGAACATCATAGCCCGACTCATTTACGCCGGGTCAGGCGATTAAGCCCGCGCCCCTGAGCCAGTCCGCGACCCCGGCCTCCCCCCCGACCCGCGAAACTTTGCGGCAGGAAGAGATGACGATCTGCTTCCCGTCGGACGAACGGGTGACGGCGTGGTGAAGCGCCAGATCGAGCAGGGGGACGCCGGGCGCACCTTCTATCATGCGCGCGGCGGCCCGCACCCGGATGAGGAAGCGGTCGTCGGCGCGCGCGTTCCCGTAGTAACCTATCCGCCGGCGGTAGGTCGAGCGCGCGTCGAGGAGCGGCGCGGGGACGGGGCGGGGCGGCGCGCTCAGCAGGCGGCGCTCGGCCAAGTCGAGGAAGGAGATGAAGTTCGCGAAATAGACGAGGCCCGCGCCGTTCAGATCGCGGTCGGCGTCGATCTCGTAAGCGAACTCCCGCTCCCCGGCGAACAGCTCGGCGTCGCCCGGCTCCGGGTCGAAAAAAACTCCGCGCGCCCTGGCGCGGCGGCACAGGTCGAGCGGTTCGGCGGCCTCGGGCAGCTCCGGGATCGCCGCGAAGTCCACGTTCGCGGGGGGCGAGATCGCCAGCTTCGACGGCCCGCCCTCCGGGTAGGTGAAGGCGTTGCTGCTCCTGACCCACGCCCCGCCGTCCGGGTCGAGCGTGTGACGTCCGTCCAGATAACACCTCGCGTGGTGGGCGAGGGTCGTCCTGAATCTCATCGCGTCGTTCTCGCGGTAGGCGGCGAGGGGGCGCTGCGGCGGGAAGTTCAGTTCGAGGTAGAAGAAGGTCGCGTAGAGCCTCGCGCCGGCCTCGTCCCGGATGAGAGACGTGGGCGTGCCGCCGCGCTCCTCTATTTGCATCCAGCGGTCGTGGCCGACGGCTTTGAACAGCGCGCTCTCGGAGAGGTTGTGCCTGCCGAGGTGCGGCATGCCGATTTCGAGCGTGAACCCTGATCTCATCTGTCAGCCGGCGCTAAATTCTTCGGCCGCCTCGGTGCGCGCTCAAAGCACACCCCGGAGGCGGCGGGCGCGGAGCGGAAAAGTCGGACGAGCGCGCGAGGCGACATCTTAGCAGAAGGCGCGCGGCCGGATATTGGTTGACGTGCAGACCGGACTGGATATTGAACCGAGATGCTGAAAGTTCTGAGTGTTTTCGGGACGCGCCCGGAAGCGATCAAGATGTCGCCGCTGGTGCGGGCGATGGCCGCCCGCCCCAAAGAGATCGCCTCCAAAGTTTGTGTCACGGCGCAGCACCGGCAGATGCTGGACGAGATGCTAAACCTTTTCGCGATCACGCCGGACTTCGATCTCGACGTGATGGAGGAGGGCCAGTCGCCGACCCGCGTGGCCGCGGCCGTCCTCAGCCGCCTCGAACCAGTCCTGCTCGCGGAGAAGCCCGACTGGGTGCTGGTGCAGGGGGACACGACTACCACCGCCGCCGCCGCCTTCGCCGCCTTCCACGCCGGCGCGAAGGTGGGCCACGTCGAGGCGGGGCTGCGGACGGGCGACAGGCGGCAACCTTTCCCGGAGGAGGTTAACCGGCGGGTGGCCGGCCTCGTCGCCGACATGCACTTCGCCCCGACCGAGAGGGCGCGCCGCGACCTGCTCGCCGAGGGCGTGCCGGGTGAGAGCGTACTGGTCACGGGCAACACGGCCGTTGACGCGCTGGCCTGGGCCTTGCGGCAGGAGCCGCCCGCCGAACTCACGGGCCTGCTCCGGGGGATGGGCGTGCCGGACGGCCCGCCGTCACGCCGGACGCTAACGCAAGAGGCGGCCAGCCCGCCGAACGACGGCGGGCCGAAGCTCATCCTGGCGACGGCGCATCGCCGCGAAAACTTCGGCCGGCCGCTCGAAGCCGTCTGCGAGGCCCTGCGCGCGGTCGCGGCCCGGTACCGCGGCAACGTCCAGATCATCTACCCCGTGCACTCGAACCCGCGCGTCTCCGAAACGGTGCGGAGGCTGCTCGGGGCGACGCCCAACATCACCCTCACCCCCCCGCTCGGCTACCTGCCGATGATCCACCTGATGGGGCGCTGTCACCTCATCCTGACCGACTCGGGCGGGCTGCTGGAGGAGGCGCCGAGCTTGGGCAAGCCCGTCCTGATACTCCGCCGCGTGACGGAACGCCCGGAGGCGCTCGAAGCCGGGTGGGCGCGCGTCGTCGGGGTCGAGTCCGGCGCGATCTTCAGCGAGGTGGTTCGCCTGCTCGACGACCACGCGGCGCTGCGGGCGATGACCCCCTCGGGCAACCCGTTCGGCGACGGCCGGGCGAGTGAGAGAATCGTCCGGGCGCTGCTCGGTTCGCAGGGTGCGGCCGCGGACGCGACGGCGGTGTGTTGAGATTTCTCGCCCAAAAAATTTCCGCAAAAAAAGGGCCGGCGCGGGGGATTCGGAACATCCCCCCGCCGCCGCTTCCCCGTCTACCTGCTCGCCATCACGGCCACGCCCGAAGAGCATCTCTGGCCCAGCGTCGAGGTACGGGCGCTGCCGGCGCTACCGTGTGGGCGTCTTTGGGGCGGACGGCAAGGCGCGCGGCGAGCCGCACATAAGGGCCGCGTCCGGCTTCCCCAGCAAAGGGGAAGCCGGACGCGGCGGTGGCGAAGGCCCAGACTTCATCGTCGCCGGTCGCAGTGGCCTCCGGGCGCGGCTAACTATTTTCTAACTCTCGTAGTGCCTTCAGTGCGCTTTCGTGTACCTTAGTGCAACTGGCCCCCCCAGCCCAACCCTGTATCTATCCAAGGAAAATGCCCGTTCCGCTCATTTCGGCGGAACGGGCATTTTCATAAGAACTCCGCAGGTGGGACTTCGGCGCGCGAAGTTTCCCGCGTTTTCGGCCGGAAAGTAGTAGGTTTTGGAAGCCGGAAATAAAATCCTCCAAAATTCCTCCACAGGCAACGGCTTGGGCTATAGTTCGCGAACAGTAAAGTCCTTACCTAAGCGGTAAAGTCCGTCGATGGGTGGAGCCGGGATCACAGGGCAGTCCTACGGATCGCCGAGTGCACCGCCTACTATTCGCCTGTCCAGCTGAAGATGCTGCGCTGTAAGCTGAGGGGTGGTGACGTGGAGAAGGCGAATGTGCTGGTGCGACTCGTGCGCCCTCCAAAGCACGCCCAGCGCCTGCTCTACCACCTGCTACTCATCCAGTTCCTCGGCCTCAACGTCGAAGAGTTCTTCCATCTGACTGAAGAGCTGACTCCCTTCGGCGAAGGCCCGTGGCCATGCCTTAACCCCGCCGCCGACCACTACCGGTGGCCCGTCATCACGGAGTGTTGGCTGAGCGGCAGGCTCCGGTACGGCAAGCTGACCGGGAGGCTCCGCTGCGGGTGCGGGTTTGCTACACTCGGACAGGGCCAGACTCCTCGCCCGAGGACAGTTCAGGGTTAGGAGGGCAACCTCATTCAGGCTGGCTTGGGAGGCTCAGCTGAAGCAGTTGTGGGAGGATTCGTCGCTGAGTGGGAGTGAGGTGGGGCGGAGGCTTGGCGTAGACCCGCTGACCGTCCGCAGGCACGTCTTCCGGCTGGGACTTCCGCCATCCCGCCCCGGCAAGGAGTTGAAGTCACTCCGCGCTACCCGGCTCAAAGGGGAAGCCGTTTCAACGGCGTAGGAGGGAAAGCGACGCAGGTACCGCTCCGCGTGGCTAGCCGCCATGAAGCAAAGGCGTTGAATCATGCTGAAGGCCCTGCGGAGTAAACTCCCGCAGGAGTACGTCTGGCTGCTGTAAAACGCCGCTGAATGGTGGGAAGCGCATAAACCACGCACCTAGAGGTGGAACGTATCAGCAATCAGTGTTGAATGGAAGAGGCGTGACGCCAAGTACGCCGTCGCAGTGAGGGCTGCGGCTTCGCGCATCAACGAGGCTCCGGGTCGCCCGACGCGGGTAACGAGGACGGCTATCGGGCGACCTGTAGGCGCAGTCGCCCTCCTGTGGCAGACACCCCCTGTCGGCATAGGCATTGGCTAGCGTGGTGGAGACGCGGGAGCAGTACGCGGTGCGGCGTGTCAAGTGGTCTGCCTGCCTTTACTGGCGGGAAGATGTACTGCCGCAGGAGTGGAAGCTCTTGGCGAGAGCAAACATTCATAGCCTCAAGGAGGTCTCAGCAGTAAAATGCACGGTCAAGGCCGCTGACACGCTGAGGTCGGAGGTGTCACAGAGCCGATCGGGATGAGTCACCCATGCCCTGTCATAATACCGATAAAACCCCCATCGATGCCCTGTGTAGGCGTGTGGCCGGACTACGGCTGCGAAATGAGTCTCCGCAGGGTGCCGCGCGAGGTTGGCGCTTGTTCAATTCGTCCAACGATTTCTGCAGTATTCGAGAGCCTCTTTCGTGGAGAGCAGCCTGGTAGAGTTACCTGTCCTGATGTATAAGTGCTCAGCCTTGTCTTCGGAGACGAAGACTGGTCTGGGGGAGGGCTTCACCACAACGCGGCAGACATCTTTGTCTTGAATTTGATGGAAAGTGATGCGAATAAATAAACTGGAATCCTTACCGACGGCGTTCAGTAGAAGGTCAGTCAGGAAGCTTTCGTACCCGTCGAGGTTTTTCTTCGCGAGACTGTTATAGTCCTGCTGAAGCCCGACCACATGCCCGCTGTCGTCAACCCCGATCAGTAAAGTCCCGCCCTTTTCGGAATTCAGGAACGCGGCGATAGTTTTAACTATTACCCTCTCTAAATCCTTGTTGACCTTATTAGCTCGGTAATCCCAGCGTGCAGAGGATTTAAACTCCAGCTCATCGCTCTCCCCTCTGGAGATTAAACTCCGAATCTCTATATCCGTCTCCAGAATCCCTCTAACGCGCGCTCTCAGTTCATTAAATAGATCATTAGAACCCTTTTTTAGATAGTCGAGGAACCCTATCCTGAAAGTTTGCACGGCCTCATCCACGTCGGGGAAGCCGGTCAAAATTATCGCGTGTAAATTAGGAGAGACTTCGCGCATCTGTTTAAACACGTCCAAGCCTTGGGTGCCGCCAGGGAACTTCATGTCGAGGATGACTAAGGAGACGGAAGTACTTTTCAGAAACTCTAGCGCCTCCGCAGGGTCTGTCTGAAGAGACAAGGCGTACTCTGCTTGGAGGACGTTCTTGATGGTCGCGAGCCAGTCCGGATCGTCATCGACGACTAGGATGAGTTGTTTCTCGTCGCGGGCCATGTCACCGGATAAGCATTCTGACTAGTTTGGCGAATCCATCTTTATCATAGAGTTCAACGTACTGGAACTGTTCGAATTCTTCCGGTATCTCGCAGTCCGCCAACTTCACTGGAATGATGAATACTTCTCTCTTAAACAACGACTTTTGAATTTTCAGGGCGCGCGCAAGCTCTTTTCTGAAAATGCTTTGTTTCTTCCTTAAAGAACCGGAAGAGAAGCAGGCGATGAAATAATCGGACTCGTCAATGGCCTTATACGTCTGCGGCTCCCACTTTCCTTGGCGCGCGCTGTACTTATCCATCCACGGAATGAAGCCCCTCTCCGTCAGCCCGCGGTAAAGTTTCTCAACTTGATTCCTGTCATCACTTTGGTATGATAGAAAAACGCGTATGGCTTTCGTCTCTTTGTTCCGCTCGATTGATTTTATCAGTTCCGACTTGAGATGCCTCTCTCTTTTTGAAATGTAGTCGAGCGCCCCGGAGTTAAAGCTGTTTCTTGCGTCAGGGTAGTTGGCAAATTCTGTCAGAATAATGGCACGGAGGTCAGGCAAGTCTTTACGCAGATCCCCTAGGACTCGTATCCCCCTCTGGTTCTTGGATAGTCTCTGGTCAAGAATAGCTAACGCGATCCGACTTTCTTTGACATGCCTTCTGGCTTGGGCCACGCTAGTGGTCAGAATAAGATCATAGTTATCGCCCAACAGGTTTTTGATTGTGGTGAGCCAGTCCTTGTTGTCATCTAATACCAGAATCCTCTCTTTACCGTTCATTCGGCGTCCTCACGGCATCAATAGGCTTGGAGCGACTGACAAACCTCCCGCCGGGTGAAGCCCGGCAGATGCACCTCGATGCGACGGACTTAAAATCGTCGATGGCAACGGCTGACAGTCGCCTTCGCGTCAGGAAACCCCCGATTCCGGGATGTCCGTGTAGCCTGCTTAGATTACTGAAAGTCGGGCGACTATCAGTCGTGTGCAAGCGCCTTTGCGACCGGCCTCACACAGACTTGATATCAACTCGATAAAGCTTCCCTAAACTTTTTTCTGATTTCGGCCAAGAAGGCCCCAGCCAAGGCCATGTCCTTCTTGTTCTGGAAATGAAAAACGCCCAACCTGTTTGCTTCAACTTTAGTGTCTTCTTCCGGATATCCGGTCAGGAGAAATATCTTGCCCACCGCCTTATTTAACTCCCTCACCTGTTTGATAATTTCCAGCCCGTCCGCCTTCGGAAGTTTGTTATCGAAGAACACGACGTTGAAATACTCTGCGGAGATTTTCTCGAAAGCGTCCTCCCCCGTCCCCACTTCGGTGATGTCGCAATCAAAGTCGGACAGGATGTGACGCAACGTTATCCGCATATCCGGGTTATCGTCGGCGATCAAAACCTTAACTTGGTTGCTCATCGATCTCCTCCGGAAGGCCTGCCTCCGCCACGGGTACCTCTATCGTAAACGTCGTCCCCTTGCCCTCGACGCTTGTAACTTTTATCTCCGCGTCGATGCTGTCCAAGTGGGTTTGTGCCAGCCAAAGCCCGATCCCGGTGCCCCGACTCTTAGTTGTAAATTCCGGATCGAATATTTTTTCCAAGGTTTCACTGTCGATCCCGTGCCCTGTGTCGGTTAATTCGATCTTTGCCAAGTTATTTTCTGCGTCCTCGTAGCTGATTATGTTGAGAACCTTTTCCTTGCTATTTTCCATCGCATGATAGGCGTTGATGATCATATTTTGAATGACCTGTATGAACGGGGCCTCATACACTGAGCACATCAATGCGTCAGATGATAAGGTTTGCTTCAACGTAACTTGGCTGTGCTTATTGTCGAGTTCGAAGCTCGGTGCCAGCTCGCCGACGGCCGTCCTAATGATCACATTTATGTCGTGGGGTTTTCTTTTCCCCAGCCTGCTGACAGAAAAGGCTTGGATGCTGTTGGCAAATCTCACGGCCCGGTCGGCGGAATTCTCAATGACTTTAAGCATTTCTTCAAGATCATAGTTTGACGTGGATATGCGCTCCCTGATCAACTCAACGTTTATCGGGATTAATGTCTTCGTGTTGTTGATTTCGTGCACCACGGCCCGCACTAGGTGCGAAAGGGCAACGTTCTTTTCGGCGATTGCCAGTTTCTCGTTCGTCACGGTGTAGCGTCGGGTGTTTTCAATCGCGATGCCGACATATGTGGCAAATGTCTCGAAGAAACTTAAATCCTCCTGGTCATACTGCTCGATGTCGCCCTTCTTGTTGATGGCCTTGATGACGCCGATGGTCTCGTTCTTGACTTTAATCGGGACCACCATCAGGGATTCGATGGTTTTATCCTTCCTGTGGGTCTGCTGCAGGTGGCTCAGGATTTCTTCGTCGCACTTCCCGTCGGGCTGACCGGCCTTTTTCAATATTGACTGACCTGTCTCTGCGACCCCGCCCGTTAGCCCTTCACCGATTTCGTAGGCCTTGCCTTTCAGTTTTTCCCGCGGGATTCCGTAGGACTGCTCGAAGACGACCCGGTCTTTGTCTTCGTTCAACAAAAACAGCAGGCAGATTTCCGCTTCTACGTCCTCGGCGGCCTCTTTGATTATTTTGTCCAGCAACTCATCGAGCGGCATCTCGGAGCTTGTGTACCGGCCCACGCCTTTGAGCGTGTCTAGCTGACGGATTTTTCTGTTACGCTCCTCTATTAGGTCGGCGTTCTTCATGGCAACCGCCAGATAACTTACGGCTATCCCCAAAACGTTTTCGCAGTCGTCACTAAAGCCGCGCTCCAAGAGCCAGAGATGCTTGTTTTCTTCTTTATCGTAATACTCGGACTTCTTGTTGAGGAGCTGGATCACCCCGGTGGTTTCGCCGCCTATTTGCATCGGGACGCCGAGGTAGTGCTCCACCCGTTCGCTGGGGATATCTCGGACATAGTCCGTTTCCAAATCTTCGCTGTAGCTGGGGTGCTGCTGCGGTTTGCGCCTGTCTTCCCTTTGCAGATTCGGCATGCGAAGCGGCTCGCTGTTTGTGAACACCCACCCCGTCAGCCCCTCGTCCTTTGGGTGACCCACTTGGCAGGGCGTTTTTCTCTCGCCGCCCCTCTGCTCGGCGACCGTATCCAGAAGATCCGCCGCTTTGTTGTGCAATAAAATGGAAATGGTTTCCGGCCTGACGATGCGCGAGATTCCCTCGAGCACGGTGCCGTAGACCTCTTCTCTAATATTCTCTTCGCTGAGCTTTCTAGTGATTTCCTCCAAGACTCCGCTGATTCCACGGTAGTCCTCGTGGGTCTCTACTTTCTTCTGCTTCAGCCACGCCTTGGTGATCGCTATCGTTGCTTGGGCGACAAATTCATTGATGATTTCTCGCCTTTGTTCTGAGAAGAAGTCGGGCGAGTCGGCGCCGACGTTGAATATGGCATCGGTTTCGTCGGAGAACATGTTGGTCGTGATCGGCACGATGTACGCCGACTGCACTGTGCCGAGATATGTTTTAGCATCTTCGGGGAGCGACCGAGTTTTAAGCAATTTTTCTCTGAAAGCCTGAAAATCCTTGTCGTTCTGTAAATCTCCGCTCAGGTAGGGCGATTTTGTTTCCGCGACCTTCCCGGAAAAGAAATCGCCCTTCCTTTTGGGGCCGTCAAAAATCGTTCGTATTTCTCCGGCGGGGCCGGCGAAAGAGACTAAGTCGAAATCACCTGTTTTGAGGTTGTAGAGGCGAACGTGGCACGTGTACGCGCCGACTAGTTGTAAGACCGACTCGCAGATGAGGTCAAGAATTTCGTCCAGCGGTCGGTCGTCGTTGATTTTCCTTTGTATCTTAATCAGGTCTTCCGTCTTTTTAATGAGATGCCCCTTCTCTCGTATCCACCTCTCCCGCTCCTCTTTTAACGACTCTATTTCGACATCTTTGAAAGCCTGACCGACCGAGAATCTTATTGACTGCGTGAATGATCTTTCCGCCTTGGGCAGGTAGTAGAAGACCCCGTACTCTTCGGCTTGCTTGGCCGCGAGTTTTTCTTCAAAGCCTGTGAGAATAATCACCCTATGCGCGGGAGTACGATCCTTTACTAGTTCTAAAAAATCTTTCCCCGTCCCGTCCGGCAGGGACAGATCGAGCAGGATCACTTGGATGATGGGGTTCTTAAATAGCTTGCTGACCCCTTCGCTCACAGAGTCTGCCTCCGAGATAGCATAGCCTTCGCCTTTTAAGGCGAACTTGATAGACCTACGGAAAACCGGGTCGTCCTCAACTATCAGAATTTCCTTGTCGGCCACGACGTCCTCCCGTCAAGCATCCAGTATCCTGTCCAGCTGGCCGTCCGAAATCGGCTTGTGGAGCAGAGGGACGCCCAATTGCTGGGCCTCCTTCCACCCTTCGCTGTCGGAGTAGGCGGACATGATGACTATTGGTGTCTCAGCGTCGATCTCTCGCAGCTTGTGATATGCCTCCACTCCGCTCATCCCGGCGGGCATCATAATGTCCGTGAAGATGAAGTCGTATCGGTGTCCGTCGCTCATCTTCTTCACGCCCTCTTCGCCCGACACCACGTCCTCCACCTCGGCTTTGTATTTCCTTCTGAGCTTGAAGCAGAACGACTTCCGAAAATCGTCGTCGTCATCGATGACCAGTATTTTGTAGCCTTGCTCTCTAATCCGGTTCAGCCTCTCGGCATCCGGGTCAAGCGGTTTTTCGCTCGGCCCAGCCGCCAGCATGAAAAACCGCACGATGAAATAATCCGACAGGTAACGGCTTGTCGTCCCGATCCGACGTATTCTTGTAGTCACCCGTGAGGTTTCTCCTTACGAGAGGGATTCGTCTAGCCTGCCGGTTTGTTTTCGTCGGAGAGGGGGAGCACTATCTTGAAGCTCGTGCCCTCCCCTTCCTTAGACTCGACCGATATGCTGCCGCCATGCTTTTCGATGATGTCTTTGATAATGAATAAGCCCAGACCGTTCCCGGTCGGTTTGGTGGTGGCGAACGGCGTAAACATCTGCGAGAGGCGCGCGGCCGAGATTCCGCACCCGTTGTCCCGCCAAGTGAGATGCAGGTCTCCGTTATTGGCTTGGGCCGCCAATTCGATCCGGCCCTTCTCGCCGACGAACCTCTTAGCCGCGATGGCGTCGAGCGAGTTGTCAAAAAGGTTAGTGAGAACCTGCTTTAGTTGCTCAACGTCGGCTTCCAAACTTTGCGCATCGCCGGGGGAGTTTATTATGAAATCTATGTTCTTGGAAGCGGCCCTGCGCCTCAAAGACGCCTCCACCCTGCTGATGATATCTCGGTGACTGACTAACCGCATCTCAGGGGACTTGGGCCTCCCGACCATCAGCATGTTCTGAAACCTGTCCACGGCCTCGTTGAGATGTTCTTGGATGTCGCGGAAGATGACCGACAACTCTTCGTCGTCGGCGCATTCGAAAGCGAGGGTGTCAATGTAGTTAAGCCCGGTGGCGATGTTGTGTTTGATTTCGTGCCCGACCGTGTGGGCGAGTTTCCCCAAGGCGGCCAGTTTGGCGGCGCGTGTGTTCTCCTCTTGCAGACGAAGAGTCTCCCTGAAATCTTTGAAAACCCCGATGATGCCGACTCGCTTGCCCTCCCTGTCGAAGAGGAGGGCCGCGGACAGGATGATGGGTATGCTTTCCCCGTCGCGGGCTTTGATCTCCGCGGGCTGATCGTGTAGCCGGTTGTGCGGGCTTTCCGCCAGCAGCCTGCTGATATCTTTGACGTCTTCTTTGGATTTAAAGTAGCGCGTGATCAGTTTGCCCTTGACCTCTTCCACGCTGTAGCCCCAGATTTTTTCGCACGCCTCGTTGAAGATTGTTATCCGGCCGCTTCGGTCGAGCGCGATGATCGGGTCGGGCGAGTTTTCGAGCAACTCCTGATAGTAGCGCTGCACCTCGATGAACTTGGCGCTCCTGATCGCGGAAGCCACCTGGCTCGCTATGGTTTGCAGCAACTCGGCGTCGTCCTCGCCGAACCCCTCTTTCGAAAGCTCTAAAGTGTCACTCTCACTCCAGCCCTCCACCCAAGGCGTCGCGACCCTTTTGTTGATCACTCTGAGCACGCCGAGAACTTCCTCCCCGATGATCAGCGGTACGCCTATGTAGTGGCATACTTTTCGGGAGGGGAGGGTTTGCGAGTATTCGCCGTGATACGCTATCTCCGGCGGGACGTGGTTCAAGTGTTCGGGCTCCCGGTCTTTAAAAATCTTCCCCACCAGACTTTCGCCCGGTTTATACGGCTTCTCTATGACCTGGAGTTTTTTAGTTACGTCTTCGCTCGGCCCCTTTACCGCTTTCTTGAGTAAGACTTCGTTCTTCTCGTCTAGTATGAATAAAGATGCCTCCTCGGAATTGAGTTGGTCGTACACCAAATCAACCACCTTTTTAAACAGGTCATCCAAGCCTTGCTCTACCTTTAGCTGCTCTCCAATCTTGTAGAGCATTTTCAAACGCGCTTTTTTCTCGCTCTCCGATTCGGCGATCCCCTGATACATTTTGTAATTCTTTAGCGCCACTCCTAATAGCTGCGCGAAACTACCCAGCTTTATGGCCTGCGTTGCCGTGTAGTGGAAACTATTACGAGAATACAGGGCGATGACCGCTTTCACTTCGTCCCTCAAAATGAGGGGGACGAATAGTGCGGATTTCGGCAGATTCCCCGCTCCGTTAATTCTGCGAATGGAGAATGGCTTTTTTGATTTGACGGCTTTCTCGAAGTTTTCTTCGGTCAAGGAGTTGATATCCCAGTCTGATTTCAGTGTTTCGCTTCGGTAGGTGATGGTATAAGCGGAGTTCGTCTCGGCCTCGATGAGTTTCATCCGCGCCATGTCCGACTCGGTGTACTCCGCCGCCTTTCTTAAAATCAGCCTGAGCACTTCGTTGGTCGCGGAGTTATCCAGAATCGCGTCATCAATCTCTTTGAAAATCTCCAGAATATTTTCCTCTCTACGTTGGCTGCCCTCAGTCAGATTCCCGGCGACAAGGGCTATGCCCAGAAACACGAGGCACTTCAGAGTCAACGAGTAATAGTCCACGGCCGCGTTGCCGATTAGGACGACCGACGTGTAAGCAACCACCGTCAGGGCCATCAGCGAAAGGCTGCCGCCGTAGCTTAAGTACCTCGACACCGAGATGATCGGGAAGAGGTAGAGCAGAAACCACGGACTGTCTTGGCCGCCCGTGAGGTAGATGACGGCCGAGACGAACAGCACGTCCAGCAGCGCGGGGATAGCTCGCACTCTCCTGCGCCGGAGGGTGCTCAAGTCCCAGAACCCCAGCAGCGTGATGGCGGCTAAATACACGCCCGTCGAGACAAGTATTTGTTTAAGGTTGTGTGAGTCGTAGGCAAGACGTGAATACGTGGCGACGACCACGCACAAGACGAACCTGCTCTGAATGATCTCTAACCAGAGGTCTGAAAAGGCGTGCTTTCTGTCCCTGAATACGTTCTTAAGGGAGTATCTCATAGCATCTCCTTAGAGTCTGCCGCCCTGAGTTGCGATCAACTGCGGCGTGCCGCAGGTCGCCTATCAGGTGCGCCGATACTGCCATTCCCCCTGCCTCACATTATAAACGTCGCCTCGTGATGGCTCCGCAGGAAAACCCGCATCTCCTCGAACGCCGCCTTCTCCATCTCAATCATGAGCTGCAGTTTCCTGCGCGGCGACTGCGCCTCGCGGAACGCCCTCTTCAAACTGCTGACCACGGCGCGGTACTCCTCGTATCGCTCGATCTCCCTTGAGAGGGCGAAGCCTTCTGAGAGAGTTTTGACCGCGACCGCCAGAAGCGCCGCCCACACGATTGTCACGTGCATCCACGGCCCCTCCAACTGATGCCAACCTCCGACGTGCGCCGCCAGCACGATTACGTGCAAGAGGACGAGCGCCGCAAGCGCGACGATCCACAGGGCGATCAGCGCCTTGAGTTTCGCTCTCAGCGGCTGGTTGACGCCCGGATACCACAGCCAATTGCTCCGGCGCGGGCGCACGCCTTGGCCTTTCCGCGGCTCGGGCCTGTTGGTCGGCCTCAACATGTACTCAGCGTAGCCTTCCTGCTCATCGAATCGAAAAACCTCATACGCTTGAAACACGACTTCCAGACTAACGTCAGCCCCGCCCGGCACGGCGGGTTCCTCGCTGGTCAAAGCATTGCGGTGCAACCAGACCGGGAGAGGGGCTGCCGTCGGGTTCAGAAGCGACGCCATCTGTGCGTCGCTCTTCCCTTTAAGCTCTTGCTCAACCACGCTGAACCACTGCTCGCGCGCAGCGCGATAATCTTCGCGCTCCCGCTCACCAGCTCGCAAAGAAGCGGCGATCTCAGGCAGACGCCAGATGAGCGACTGGAAGTGAAACTGCCGCAGCCGCTCGGTGTGCAAACGCGAGTGCAGCCAAGCCGCCTTCCGCTTCCCGTACAACAGCCCGCCCACGCCGACAACGAACGACAGCAAACCGAGCGCAGCCGACGCGACAGCTATCACCGGACGCAGCGGCACGATAAGGTATATCCACAGCGGCTCACTCGCCGCTCCCGCCAGCCCCGCTAGCGCCGCTGCCACCGCCCAAAACCCCGCCACGTGCGACTGCCGCTTCGCGCGGTTCGCGGCGTCGTTCTCTTGCCTGAAGGCCGCACGCAGTTGTTCATGGTCTAAGACGTGAAAGATCGCTTCGTGCTCCTGCCGCGCACGTTCTCTCGCCTCTGCGGCCAGCAGCAGATCGTCGTTGTAGCGATGCCCGCCCACACCGTAATCGGTCTGGCTGTCCGTCGGCGGCTCGTTCGCCGTAGTGTTCGCTTTGCTCATATTAACTTGGTTGAGTTTGCCGCAGTGACATTGTGGGCGAGGTGAGCAGTCATGAACTACTCCGTCTGTTTACCATGAACAGGGTAAGGGGCAGATGCGCCAGCGTAAGGGAGCTAATGTTAGCACTGGCATCGGCTCCGATTGAGTGAAACCGGCGTCATTCTGCGCCAAGGGGGCTGTCATTGCAACATCTTCGATCTTCATTAAGAAGGAGATCTTTTATTACCCGCTTGACTCCCCAGACGTAGAGTGTGCGGCGGTGGGCATCTCGCGTGAGTTTGACACCTGAGGTGTCCGGGATTGATTGTCAGTTAGGTCGCAGGTCGCATTTAACCTGAGAGCGCAGTTTTCTCACCGTCGCTCACCTTCACGCTGCCGCCTAAAGTTGCCTCTAGGACGCGGGTCATAGCGCGTACCACTCCTTCATTCGCCCGCGGCTCGCACTGAACATCTGAAGAGTCGCCCGACCGACGAATGGAAGAACCATCATGGCCCGCTTATCATTCCCCATCAACAAGATCTAAGGAGCACGACGAACTCGTGCTGGTTGGCTCCGGCTACATCGGCGACATCTCAGCCTCGGTGAGTCAAGTAAATTATTACGTTACAAATTATATGCACTCTGACTACCGGGTATGGGTTCACGGTGGGGGCCCGGAAGTGTTCCCTTGAATTGCCACGTCTGTAGCGATCTGAGGTATCCTGCGCCGCCGTCAGTACGGCGAGGGGATCGCCGGAATTATAATCAGCGCCAGGGTGACGGAGTCGGCTTGCCTGCCCACCGAGCTGAGTTAAAAAGGGGTGCCTGTGCTATCTACGCACGGCAACGACGGCGGATCTTACCCAAGCTCGGCATCTCTCCCTAGCTTAATCAAGAACCGGCCACTTCATACTCACTTATTCAGCCTCGGCGGCGGGTATTCTAGCCTCCAAGAAAGCTCCAAAATAAATGCAAAGAGTGCGAACCACTGATCGGCAAAAAGTACAACAAAATGAGGCGTTAGAATTCCGCGGTATCCCCATCTCTGAGAATTTAACTCCTACTTAGGACTCAAACCCGAAAAGGTAAAGCCCTAAGTCTTCAACATTGGAGGACTTAGGGCTTCGTTGGATGACTCCGCAGGTAGGACTCGAACCTACAACCCTCCGGTTAACAGCCGGATGCTCTGCCATTGAGCTACTGCGGATCGTAAAGACCGCGCGGGTCTTTAACGCTGCCCGGCGCGGGGAAATTTTTATAGCAGACGGCTTACGGGAGCGTCAAGCACGCCCGCCGCGCGTGCGCGCTTGCGCCGTGCACGGAAGTGAGCGATCATCTCTGCCCGCAAAGCAAGAGCAGTTAAAATCTCCTGCAATCGGTCGCCGAAAGCGGCCGGGGAAAGGTGTCGGGATGCAGCGTCGCATCACTTCCTGGTTCAGCCCCCGCTTGGGCATGGACATGCCTATCGTGGCCTACGGGCACGCGGGCTACCCGCTCTTGATGCTGCCGACGGCGGCGGCCGACTTCCTCGAGTACGAGCGTTTCTACCTCGTCGATTCGATCCGCCCGCTCATCGACGCGGGCCGCGTGCGCGCCTACTCGGTCAACAGCGTCAACCGCTACAGCCTCCTGAACGACGCCGCCACGCCGCCGTGGAAGGCGGAGCTGCTGACGCGCTTCAACGGTTACCTCACCGAGGAGGTGCTGCCCTTCATCAAGAACGACACCGGCGACGCGGGCGCGCGCCCGCTCGTGATGGGCGTCAGCCTCGGCGCGTCGCTCGCGGCCAACGCCTACTTCCGCCGGCCCGACCTCTTCGGCGGCCTGCTCGCCATCGCCGGCAGCTACGACCTGCGCGCTTACTTCAACGGCTACCACGACGACAACGTCTATTTCAACAACCCGGTCTCCTACCTGCCGAATCTGAACGACGACTACTTCCTCGGCATACTGCGCAACGCGCCGGCCATCTACATCGTCACGGGGCAGGGGCGCTGGGAGGCCCCGGAGCGCAGCCGCGACCTCTCGAACATCCTCCGCGCCAAGGGCATCCCGCACCACCTGGAGATGTGGGGCCACGACGTTGATCACGACTGGCCCTGGTGGCGCAAGATGCTGCCTTACTACCTCGACAAAATTCTCGCCTGACGGCGGTTCGCGAAGCCTTAAGGGACGAAAAGGGGAGGGGCGAGTAAGTCGCCCCTCCCCTTGTTTTTCGACCTTCTCGTCAGGCCCGTCAGTTGTCGCCGTCCGTGTCGTCGCCCTTCTTGCCCTTCTTGCGGTTAGGTTCGGGGACTTCGCGCGGGCGCGTGGCGGGCGCGGGCTGCGCGGCGGGCGGGCTCGTCTCAATCTTCCTCGGAGGCGCGGGGTCGTCCCCGGGCTGTGCGGGCGGCGCGAGCGACGGCCCGTCGCTCAGCCCGCCGCCGGGCGGGGGCGGCAGGGTGATCGTTTCGAGCTTGTTCTCGGAGGAGATGGGCAGCTCCGTCGCGGCCGTGGCGCTGCGGAGCGCGCCGCGCACCTGCGCCATCTCGGCCAGCTTCTCCTCCTGCATCTCGCGCTGGCGCTGGAGGTACATCTCCTTGATGTCCTCGGGCATCTTCGGCGCTTCGGGGAACTTCTCCTTCTCCTTGTCCTTCATGAAGTCTTTCATGAAGTCGATCCAGATGGGGAGCGCGCCCTGGCCGCCCGTCATGTCGCGCCCCAGCGGTTTCTTGCGCTCCGGGTGGCCGAGCCAGACGCCGGTCACGTAGGTCGGCGTGAAGCCGACGTACCACACGTCCGTGTGGTCGTTGACCGTGCCGGTCTTGCCGGCCGAGACGTGGCCGATTGATTGCGCGGCCGTCGCCGTCCCGCCCGACACGACGCCGCGCAGCAGCTCGACCATCGTCAGCGCGACGTACTCGCTCGTCACCTTGTAGGTCGTCTTGTCCCACTCTTCCAAGACCGCCCCGTCGCGGTCGAGCACGCGGCGGATGAGGTGATCCTTCACGCGTATCCCGCGGTTGGGGAAGGCCGAGTAGGCCGAGACCATCTGGTTCAGGGGGACTTCGGTCGCCCCGAGCGCCGACGGCAAGTAGGGCGACATCGGGACGGTGATGCCGAAGCGGCGCACCATCTGCGCGCCCGTCTGGATGCCGATCATGTCGAGCGTGTGGACGGCCTGGATGTTCAGCGACTTCGAGAGCGCCACCTTCATCGGCACGCTCGCGCCGCCGACCGAGCCGTCGTAGTTGTGCGGCTGCCACGGCCCGCGGCGGATGGGCGCGCCGCTGATGACGGTGTCGGGCGTCATGCCCCACTCGACCGCCGCCGTGTAGATGTAAGGCTTGAAGGCCGACCCCGTCTGCCGGTAGGCCTGCGTCGCGTTGTTGAACTTGCTCTGGTAAAAGTCGTAGCCGCCGATCATGGCGACGACCTCGCCGTTCTTGGCGTTGACGGTGTAGAGCGCGGCCTGCACGTCGGGCGTCTGCACCAGCTCGACCGTGAGCCGCCGCTTCTCCTTGTCAACGTCGACGACTTTGAACTCGCAGACGTAGCCGACCTTGAACTCGTCCCTCGGCTGGCGGCCCGACCAGCCCATGTCCTTCGACGTGACGGCCGCCTTGTAGCCGCCGAAGCGCACGGTCGCCTCGTTGCGCGCGCGATCAACCTCGGTGACCACGCCGCGCAGGTACATCCCCTCCGTGTAGTTGTTGCCGTACCACTCCGGGAGCACGGTCGAGGCCAACTGCTGCGGCGTCGGCGGGTCGTCCGGGTTGCCGTCGTCGTCGCCGACCTTGCGGTAGCGCGAGCGCCAGCCCGAATGCCCGCGGTCGTAGCGCCGGAGCCCCGCGCGGATCGCCTCGTAGGCCTCCTTCTGCGCCTCGGCGTTGATCGTCGAATAGACGGTCAGTCCGCCCAGGGCGACGCGCGTCGTGTACTTCTCTTCGAGGTACTGCCTGATCTCCTCGACCGGGTACTCGAACCACGCGTGCGAGGCGGCGGGCGGCGGGTAGTAGGCCGTCTCCGCGATCTTCAGGGGCCGGGCCTTGGCGGCGTCGGCCTCTCCTTGCGAGACGAAGCCGTTACGCGCCATGAGTTCGAGAACGAGATCGCGGCGCTCCTTGGCCTCCTTCGGGTTGGCGGTCGGCGAATACCTCGCGGTCGAGCGCGGGATGCCGGCGAGGAGCGCGGCCTCTTCGATGGTGAGGTCTTTGGCGTGCTTGTTGAAATAGACTTGCGAGGCGGCCTCGAAGCCGTAGGCGCGCGCGCCGAGGAAGATGTGGTTGACGTACATCTCCATGATCTGCTGCTTCGTGTAGTAGCGCTCGATCTGGAGCGCGAGCAGCCACTCGTTGAACTTGCGCGTGTAGGTCTGCTCGCGCGTGAGGAAGAGGTTCTTGGCGAGCTGCTGCGTCAGCGTCGAGCCGCCCTCCATGCGATCCTGCGTGATGTTCTTCCACGCCGCGCCGGCGATGCGGATGGGGTCTATGCCGACGTGGTCGTAGAAGCGAGCGTCCTCGACGGCGAGGATCGCGTCCTTGAGCACCGGCGGAATCTCGTCGTGGCGCAGCGGGATGCGCCGCTCCAGGGCGAACTCGCCGATGACCGTCTCGCCGTCGTCGGCATAGACGCGCGTCACCTGGCTCGGCCGGTAGGTGGCGAGCGCCGCCACCTCGTCCGCCGCCTTCGAGTAGTTGAGCTGGTAGGCGACGATGACGCCCGTCAGTCCGCCCGCGGCGATGGCGAGCAAAAGTGTCGCGGGCAGCCAGAAGCGGCGCAGGAGCGAGCGGCGGCGCGGCGCGGGCCTGGCGGCGGCAGTCTTGGAGGGCGCGCTCGCGCGCGGTTTGTTAGCCGACATTAAAATTTCCTCTTCGGTTCAGATCGGCGTCCGTGGCCTTACCTTGAACGACGCCTTCCGGGGCCGCTTGCGGCACTTGGGAGAGACCGGCAGCGGCGTCGATTATAACGCAACCAAACGGGGGGCGCGAACGTCTAAATGCCGTGACAGGTGAACCGTGACAGGCGACAGGAAAGAAGCCGTTTTCCTCCTGTCGCCTGTCACGGTTCACCTGTCACGTGTTAAAATCGTTGCGCTCTGCGAGGGGGCGACAGGTCTCGACAGGGGCTTTGCGCGTCGAGCGGATGCATGCCGGGCTTTTCTCTTTGCAGCTCGTTAAAAAGCATCGAGAAACCACAATTGCCAACTCTAACGAATTGGCCCTTGCTGCTTAATTAACCTTAACCAGCAGGCGTCTCACCGCAAGTTGCTCAAGCGCGCGGAGCGAGATGTCACCCAGTTGAGCTGGCCCGCAATCTGAGTTCGGGGGTTGCGGGCGAGACAAACCGAGCTAGCAGTCGGCGGGGTCTTCGTCGTTTCACTTACCCGCCGGCCGCGAACGCGCCGGAGCGAGACCGGCAGCGGAGAAGCGACTAAGCATGTAGATTCCGTCGGCGTCGGCCTTTGGACCCGAGTTCGATTCTCGGCGCCTCCATCAGTAAGTCAGTAAAGGCGAGGGCCGGCTGTTAACTTAAGACAGCCGGCCCTCGCCTTTTTCGCTAATCACGAATGGCTGACCGCGCGAGGACGGCCGGCCCAGGTGTGATACCATCCGAGCCTCGGGCCGCCGCGACGGTGCGCCGGCCCGTGAGCCGAAGGGTGAACGCGAGCCTTCCAATCGGGATTTTCGACAGCGGCGTGGGCGGCCTGACCGTCTATCGCGCGCTCCACTTCCGTCTGCCCGAGGAGCGGTTCGTTTACCTCGGCGACACGGCGCGCGTGCCTTACGGGACGAAGTCGCTGGCGACCGTGGAGCGTTATGCCGTCGAGAACGCGCGCTTCCTCGAAGCGCACGGGATCAAGCTGCTCGTCGTCGCGTGCAACACGGCCTCGGCGCTGGCGCTGCCGGCCATCCGCGCCGCCATCGACGTGCCCGTAGTTGGCGTGATCGAGCCGGGCGCGCGCGCGGCGGTCGAAGAGTCTCACGGCCGCTCGCTCGGCGTCATCGCGACCGAGGCGACGGTGCGCAGCGGCGCGTACCGCAAAGAGATCGTGAGGCTCGCGCCCCGCGCCGAAGTTGTGGAGCGCGCGTGCCCGCTCTTCGTGCCGCTCGCCGAGGAAGGCTGGGCCGATTCGGACGTGGCGCGCTCGGTGGCGACCGAGTACCTGAAAGACTTTCGGGGCGGGCGCGTCGAGGCGCTGGTCCTGGGCTGCACGCACTACCCGATCCTGCGGCGCGTGATTCAGGAGACGGTCGGCCCGGAAGTTAAGTTGATCGACTCGGGCGAGGCGACTGCCCGTGCCGTCGAAGAGTTGTTAATCGGTGAAAAGTTGAGGCGGCCGGTTGACACGCCGACGGGCCGTTTGATGATCGAGCGGGCGCGCGAGCGCAAGTTGTGCGACGACCTCGATCACTTCTACGTGACGGACGCGGAGGATCGCTTCGCGCGCGTCGCGGAGAGATTCCTGGGCAGCGCGCCGTCCGTGCTCGAAGCGGTCGAGCTGGGCGCGCGCGGCGAGCTGCGGGGGGCGGAGAGGACATTTGTCGGCTAACCAGACATTAACTAACCGGACATTCACCCGGACGGACGGGCGGCGCGCGGACGAGCTGCGGCCGGTTCGCATCACGACCGACTTCATGCCCTACGCCGAGGGTTCCGCGCTCATCGAGGTGGGGCAGACGCGCGTCATCTGCTCGGCCACGCTCGAAGAGAGTGTGCCGCGCTTCCGGCGAAACACCGGACAGGGGTGGCTCACGGCCGAGTACGCGATGCTGCCGCGCGCCACGCAGCAGCGCACGCAGCGCGAGACGGGACGCGGCCCCTCCGGGCGCACGCACGAGATTCAGCGCCTCATCGGACGATCCTTGCGCGCCGTCTGCGATCTGTCGCTCCTCGGCGAGCGCACGATCTATCTCGACTGCGACGTGCTACAGGCCGACGGCGGCACGCGCACCGCCTCGATCACGGGCGCTTACGTCGCCTGCGCGCTCGCCTGCCGGAGACTCCAGCGCGCCGGGCGCATCCTCTCGTCGCCCCTGCGCGAAGAGGTCGCGGCCGTGAGCGTCGGGGTGGTCGCGGGCGTGCCGCTGCTCGATCTCAAGTACGACGAGGATTCCAAGGCGGGCGTCGACATGAACGTCGTCTGCACGGGCGACGGCCGCTTCGTCGAGTTGCAGGGCACGGCCGAGGGCGAGGCCTTCACGCGCGACGAGATGGACGCGCTCCTCTCGCTCGCCGCGCGCGGACTCGAACGTCTCTTCGGCGCGCAGCGCGAGGCCATCGCCCGCGCCGCCTGAGCCGCCCCGCAGCGGGCAACAACCCCGCCCGGCGCGGGCATCTCAAGTTCTGTTGAGCTGTGGAATCCTCGCGACGCCTGAACCCGACCCGATCCGATCGAACGAAATTCCGAAGGAGTTAAACCAACGATGCGACGCCTGCTGACAATCGCGGCCTGCGCGCTCGCCCTCGCCGCCGCGGCCTCCGCGCAGGAGCTTTACACGAGCGACGAGTTCGGCTTCGAGCTTGAGCTGCCGAACCAGACCTGGCGCGCGCTGCCGTCGGGCGACGGCTCGCACCGACACGCCGAGTTCATCTACGGCGAGCGCAGCGACGGGCTGCTGCGCGTCCGCAAGGAGGTGGTCGGCGAGTCGGACGACCTGAACGATCTGGCCGACCGCGACCGCGACAACAAGCTGCGCTTCCTGCCCGGCCTCGTCATGGGCCGGCGCGAGGATTTCCCCGGAAGACTGGGCGGCGTCAGCGTGCCCTACGAGTACACGCAGGCCGGCAAGCCCTGGGCCGCGCGCATCTACTACCTGCGCGCCGACCCGCGCACGGTTTACGTCCTACACTTCACCGGCCGCCGCGACACGCTCATGCGCCTGCGCTCGCAGACCGACTCGATTGCCCGCAGCTTCAGGGTGAAATAGCTCGTTAGCTGTTAGCAATTAGCTGTTAGCAAAACCAAAACCGAAGCCCGTCAACGGATGCTGAAAGCGGTCACTCTTCCGGCTAACAGCTAACAGCTAATCGCTAACAGCTTCTTCATGAAACTCGCCGACGGCCTCGCGATCAAGAAGTCGCCGATCAACGGCAAGGGCTGCTTCGCGACGCGCCGGTTCGCGAAGGGGCGCAAGATCGCGGAGTACGCGGGCGAGCGGATCACGACGAAAGAGGCCGAGCGGCGCGCCGCGCGCCGCCGCGTCCTACGCATCTGCGCGGTTGATCGACGCTGGAGCCTGGACGGCGCGCGCGGCGGCAACGGCACCCACTACATCAACCACTCCTGCCGCCCCAACTGCTACATGCGCATCACGCGCGGCCACATCCTCTTCATGGCCCTGCGCGACATCCGCCCCGGCGAAGAGATCACGCTCGACTACGAGACCACCCTCCACCCTGACACGAAGAAGTGCCGCTGCAACGCCGAAGGCTGCCGCGGCACGATCAATAAACTGTCGTGACAGGTAAGCCGTGGCGGGTGACAGGCAGGAAATGAAATCCGTTCCTGCCTGTCACCCGCCACGGCCTAAGGTTTAGACCTCTTTACCTGTCACCGTCATTTGTTACCCGCCGCCGGTTCCGCCGCGAGTTGGGCTTCGGTGAGCACGGTGTTGACCATCGCGGTGAGGCGCTGGGCCTCGGCGTGTATGAGGGCGGCGAATTCGCGCGGCTCGCCGGCGAGCGTGTCGTCCTGCATGAGCAGCTCGGAGAAGCCGTTGATGCTGGTCAGCGGCGTGCGCAGCTCGTGCGAGAGGCGCGAGATGCGGTCGGCGCGCTCCATCTCGGCCTCGTGCATCTGCCGCACCTCGTGCTCGGGGTGGTCTGGGAAGAGCACGTTCGAGCCGCGCGGCGCGAGCAGGCGGTCGATCATCCAGAGCCGCCGCACCAGCACGACGAGCGCCAGCACGAGCGCGGCGAGCGAGACGAAGGTGGGGAGCGAGTCGGGCACGGTCGCCGGCAGCCGCTCGGCGCTGGCGAGCACCTGCAGGACTAGTGCGGCGAGCACGAACAGCGCCACCGAGGCGTAGAGCAGCTTGACGATCTTTCCGTTGGGGTTCTTCATGTCGGCGGTTCGGGTGAGGGGGCTTCAGGATAGGAGAGCGCGTGAGGGCGCGGCCTCAGACAGTATAGCCGACGCGCCGGCCCGCGTGGCAAGAAGAATTTCCGTGCCCCCGCGCCGGCCGGGGCCGATCCGGCCTGTCAAAACCGCTTACACGACCGGCGGGAGGCGGCCGTCGCGGCTCAGAGCGCGGCGAGGGCGTCGAGGAGTTCCGGCTCTTCGTCGGGCGAGACGGTGCGGAGATCGAGGACGACGCGGCCGTCGAGGATGCGCGCGACGACGGGCGGGCGGGAGTGGCGCAAGGCGGCTTCGAGCGCGTCGGCCGAGAGGCGCGCGTGCGAGAGTGCGACGAGCGCAGTCGGCGGGTGTGTGGTCGGCGCGGAGCCGCCCCCGACGGCCGAGTTGCCGGCCGCGATCTCGAAACCCAGGCCCGACCCTTTTACGCGGCCACGTGCGCGGCGGACGAAAGAGTGTGCGCGCCGCTCGATCTCTTCGCGCGTGGCGGCGAGCATCCGCAGGGCCGGCACTTCCTCCGCCGCGCCGCCGCGCCGGTGCGCGTCGAGCGTGGCTTCGAGCGCGGCGAGCGCGAGCTTGTCGGCGCGGAGCGCGCGGTAGAGCGGGTGGCGGCGGCACTTCTCGACGGCCTCGCCGCGCCCGACGACGCAGCCTGCCTGCGGCCCCCCCAGTAACTTGTCGCCGCTGAACGTGACCACGTCCGCGCCCGCGCTGATCGAATCACCGATGGCCGGCTCGCCCGCCAGACCGTGCGGGGCGAGATCGGAGAGCGCGCCCGAACCGGCGTCCTCGTAGAGCAGCAGTCGGTTTTCGCGCGCGAGGGCCGCGAGTTCGGCGAGCGTCGGCGCGGCGGTGAAGCCGACGACGCGGTAGTTCGACGGGTGGACGCGCAGGATCATCCGCGTCTCTTCGGTGAGCGCGCGCTCGTAGTCGGAGAGCTTCGTCCGGTTGGTCGTGCCCACCTCGATCATCCGCGTGCCGGACTGCGCCATCACGTCGGGCACGCGGAAGTCGCCGCCGATCTCGACCAGCTCGCCGCGCGACACGACCGTCTCGCCGCCGCGCGCGAGCGCGGTCAGGACGAGCAGCGCCGCCGCG
>DATHBT010000305.1:0-1573 GCA_035295985.1 Pyrinomonadaceae bacterium
CGGGTCGGTGCGGCCGGCGCGCGCGTTAAAGTCGCGCGCGAGAGATAGTGCTGAACAGACTTGCGGGTGGGCGGGCGCGGCGGCAGCCGGGGCGCTCGGCCCCGCGCTGCACAAGTCGTGCGCCTCCCCGCGGGCGGGAAAGCTCTCTACACTGTTCACTCGGAAACCCCGCGGGCCGCGGAAGGGGAGCGGGGAGACGGGGAAAGCCGGCGTCCCGCGATCTCCGCGCGCGCCGCCAACCAAGGACGGCCTCGCGCGCGGGACGGACGCGCTCTCGCGTTCGCCCGAACCCTCGCTCGCTCCCTCTCGGCGTCACTCGCGGGCCGGCGCGCACGAAACACCGCGCGCCCTCTCAACCCGAACCGTCAACGCCGGAAGCGGCCTCAAACATCTCTACCGACTGCCCCGCGGGGGCGCTCCCCGCGCGGCCTTCAAAACTTGCGCCCCGCCCGTCAAGCGCGCCCTCTAACAGTTCGCGCGCGCCGATGAGCCGTTTAAGACTTCGACGGGACGAGACCCGGCGAGTATAGCCGAGCGACGCTTGAAAGGCGAGGAGAAGCCGGCGCACGCTTCCGCGACGGACGCCGCCGACACTCACCTACCAAGCCGGGGCGTTGACCGGCGCGCCGATTTGATCGTAATTTCCTCGCGACGTTGCCGGCCCCTCTTCCGCGCCCGCGGCCGGCGCCCCGCGCAAGCTCTGGCCGACGCGCAGTCCCGTCGGACTCATACATTTCAGGAGAGCGAAGAATGAGATCAGCCTACGCACGCCTGTCGTCCGCCGTCCTGGTCGCGCTCGTCGCGGCGGCTGGCCTCGGCCCTTCCGTGTCGCCGTCGTCTGCGCAGCAGCAGCGCCCGCAGCCGACGCCCACGCCGGCGCACTGCCCCGCCGTCCGCGTCACCTGCCCTGACAGCTCGGAGGAGGGCACGGAGCCGGCCTTCACGGCCGACGTGTCGGGCGGCGATCAGGGCGTGACGCCGACGTTCAACTGGACTGTCTCGGCCGGCACCATCTCGTCGGGGCAGGGGACTTCGACGATCAGGGTCGATACGACGGGGGCGGGCGGGCAGACCGTCACCGCGACGGTTGACGTAGGCGGATTCGCGCGCGATTGCGCGACCTCTGCCAGTTGCACCGTCTCGATCACGAAGAAAGGGCCGCCCGCCGTCAAGTTCGGCGAGTACGCGACGCCCGACCTTTCGGCGAACAAGGCGCAGCTCGACAAGTGGGTGCGCGCGCTCGAACTGGACCCGGCGGCGCAGGGCTACCTGATCGCCTACGGCGGGCGCACGAGCCAGCCCGACGACGCGCAGAAGGCCGCCGACAACGCGACCGACTACACGATAAACGTCCGCAAGATGGACGGCGCGCGCACGCTCTCCGGCGTCGGCGGCTACCGCGAGCAGCCGACCGTCGAGCTGTGGATTGCGCCCGCGGGCGGTCTGCCGCCGATGGCGACGCCCACGGTCGATCCGAAAGACGTGAAAACCGCGCCCGCCAGGACGCCCGCGAAGCCCGCGGCGAAAACGACCTCGAAGAAATCCTGAGCGCCGGACGGAATTGTAGGGGCGG